>DDIP01000395.1 GCA_002338605.1 Proteobacteria bacterium UBA1847
GTCAATCATCGAACGGCGGTCTGCGCCGGCAATGAGTTCGCGTTCGCTGGCCTCATTCGGGTAGCCGATGGCCACTCGCATCAGGAACCGATCGAGTTGTGATTCCGGCAGCGGGAATGTTCCGATCTGATCACCCGGATTCTGTGTCGCGACCACAAAGAACGGCTTTGGTAGTGCGCGCGTTTCGCCGTCGACGGAAACCTGGTTTTCCTCCATGGCTTCAAGCAGTGCACTTTGTGCTTTAGGCGTTGCACGATTGACCTCGTCGGCAAGAATCAATTGTGAAAAAACCGGACCCGGCTGAAACTCGAACTCGCCACGGTCCTGTCGAAATACGGATACTCCGATAATGTCGGCGGGCAGAAGATCGCTGGTGAACTGGACTCGGCGGTAGGAGAGTCCCAGTGTGCGTGCAAGCGATTGTGCCAGCATCGTCTTACCGAGGCCGGGCAGGTCCTCAATCAGTAAGTGACCGCGCGCCAACAGGCAGGAGAGGGCGAGTGCTATCTGCTCATCCTTGCCGAGGATTATTGTTCCGAGCGTCCGCCGCGCGCGCTCGATGGCGTTGCGCTGAGCAGCAACACTGGCCGGTATCTGTTCTACGGTGCTGCCACGCTGCATACGGTTCTCCTCCAGCTGGTATCGTCACCGATACCGCATCTTTTTGCACTCGATCCGCGCCAGAATGTGATGCAGTCCTCAGAATACAAACCGCTTCAGGTGAGTTCGTCCAGTTTCTCGAGTTGTTCGCTTAACTGGGCAAGCGTTCGCTCGAACTCTGCAACGCGTTCCTTTTCCTGTGTGACAACCTCAGGCGGCGCGTTGTTCACAAAGTTTTCATTCGCAAGTTTGGCCGTGCTGCGTTTCAGGTCGGTGCTGGCTTTGTCCTGTTGCTTTGTCAGCCTCGTGCGTTCGGCATCGATATCGATCAGGCCTTTCATCGGCACAAGCAATCGCATTTCACCCAGTAGTGCCGTCGCAACCGCCGGCGGTTGCTCGTCGTCTTCAAGTACGGTGACGGACTCAACTCGCCCAACCCGGCGCAACAACGTGACTTGTTCTTCGGCGCGCTGCCGGTCGAGATCACTGGCGCCCTGTAGCAGGACCGGTAAAGTTTTGCCCGGCGATATGTCCATTTCGCCACGAATCTGGCGAATACCCAGAATGAACTGCTTGACCCATTCAATATCGGCAATGGCCTCATCGTCGGAGTCATCGGATACATCAGGATAAGGCTGCAACATGATCGTATCGCCGGCGATTCCTGCTCGCTTGCTTACCTGCTGCCAGATTTCTTCCGTCACAAACGGCATGAGTGGGTGCAACAGGCGGAGCACCGCTTCGAGCACTTCAATCAACGTTTGCCGGGTGCCGCGCTGCAACGCAGGTGATACATCGTCTGATTGCAGAATCGGTTTCGATAGTTCCAGGTACCAATCGCAGAATTCATGCCAGGTGAAGTCGTAGATAGATTGTGCGGCAAGGTCCAGGCGGTAGCTTTTGAAGTGGTGGTGCAAGTCGTTGGTCGTCTGGTTCAGGCGTGCCTTGATCCAGCGATCGGCAGAACTGAACTCTGCCTCACCGTCATGCGGTGTCTCGGTGTTCATCAGGACATAGCGGGCAGCGTTCCACAATTTGTTACAGAAATTCTTGTAACCATCGATGCGCCCCAGGTCGAAGCGAATATCTCGGCCTGTTGTTGCAAGCGATGCGAAGGTCATGCGCAGCGCATCCGTCCCAAACTGATCGATACCTTCCGGGAAGTGCTTGCGTGTCGCTTTCTCGATTTTCGGTGCAAGGTGGTCTTGCATCATGCCGCGCGTGCGTTTTTCAACCAGCGCTTCGAGATCGATGCCATCGATCAGGTCGATTGGGTCCAGGACATTGCCCTTGGTCTTTGACATCTTTTGCCCTTCCTGGTCGCGAATCAGGCCGTGAATGTAGACTTCGCGAAACGGCACCTCGTCCATGAATTTCAACCCGAACATGATCATGCGGGCAACCCAGAAGAAAATAATATCGAAGCCGGTAACCAGCACATTGCCCGGGTAAAACTCTTTGAGTTCCCTGGTTTTCTCCGGCCAGCCCATCGTACTGAAGGGCCACAACGCAGAGGAAAACCAGGTGTCGAGCACGTCATTATCCTGGCGCAGCAGACGTTTGCCGAGGTCGTGCTTCTCGCGAACATCGTCTTCTGAATGACCAACGAAAATGTTTCCGTCCTCGTCATACCATGCCGGGATACGGTGTCCCCACCACAACTGTCGGCTGATGCACCAGTCCTGGATGTTGTACATCCAGTCATAGTAGGTTTTCGACCAGTTCTCGGGAACGAATTTGATTCGTCCGGTTTCGACCGCTTCAATGGCAGGTTTCGCCAGTGGCTCGATCTTGACGTACCACTGATCGGTAAGATAGGGCTCGACCACGGCATTGCTGCGATCGCCGCGCGGAATTTTGACAACGTAGTCCTCAACCTTGTCGAGTAAATCGAGCGCTTCGAACCTGGCAACGACTGCCTTGCGCGCATCGAAACGATCCATGCCGCGGTAGGCCTCTGGAACCTCGTCGTTCATCCGTGCGTCATCGGTCAGCACGTTATACATGGGCAAGTCGTGACGTTTGCCGATTTCGTAGTCGTTGAAATCGTGCGCCGGAGTAATCTTGACGCAGCCGGTACCGAATTCACGCTCAACGTAATGGTCGGCGATGACAGGAATGCGGCGCTCCACGATTGGCAGAACAAGCTCCTGGCCAACAAGATGCTTGTAGCGATCATCGTCCGGATGCACGGCGACGGCACTGTCACCGAGCATCGTTTCCGGTCGAGTTGTCGCAACGACCAGGTAGCCGTCGCCGGATGCCAACGGATAGCGGAAATGCCATAGATGGCCATCTTCGTCGGCCGACAGCACCTCGAGATCGGACAGGGCGGTGTGCAACACAGGATCCCAGTTGACGAGGCGCTTGCCCCGATAGATCAGTCCTTCGTCATGCAGCTGCACGAATACTTTGCGAACGGCTTCGGACAAGCCCTCGTCCATCGTAAAGCGATCACGACTCCAGTCCACCGATGCGCCCAGGCGACGTGTCTGATTGGCAATCTGACCGCCCGATTCTTCTTTCCAGGACCAGACGCGCTCCACAAACTTTTCACGGCCGAGATCGTGTTTCGAAATGCCATCGTTATTCAGCAGGCGCTCAACAACCATCTGCGTGGCGATGCCCGCATGATCCATGCCCGGTTGCCAAAGTGTCCTGTGGCCTTTCATGCGATGGAATCGCGTTAGCGCGTCCATGATCGTGTCCTGGAAAGCATGCCCCATGTGCAGCGTGCCGGTGACATTGGGCGGCGGTATCACAATGCAATAGGGCTCGCCGTCACCCTGGGGTTTGAAGTAGCCTTGAGCTTCCCAGTGCTTGTAGAGGCGCTGTTCGATGTCGTGGGGTTGGTAGGACTTGTCCATCAGATCCTGTGAGTTTCCAGTGTGTGACCGCGGTCACGGTAAATGGCATAACGCCTGCGGCTTCGTTCGCGGCAGTTGGCGTCGGATGTAACGAGTTCGGCAACTCGTGGGAAGGTTTCGGCAAATGGCGGTATGTCGTCGCAAAGCGTGATGAGCAAGTCGCGGGGTTCAACAGTGGATTCGCCGAAACCAATGGTGATTGGCGCACCCGTTTCGCCCCCAAGAAGTTCATGAGGCACGAAGCTGCCATCGCGAAAGGTCCAGAGCAACTCGTCCATGTGCTCGGCATCAGCCCGCGTCATGGTATGAATATGAATCGTGTTTTGCAGGCGCCATGCCTTCTCGGCCAGTTTGCAGGCGACTGTCTGGCGTGCGTGTTCGTCGACACGTTCGAGCACGTAAAAATCTACCTGTGACACGGTGTCTGTCAGGGTAAAGCGCCGGCACTGGACAGCAGAAACTCGGACAACAGTGCGACCGGCCGGCCTGTTGCACCTTTTTGTAAGCCGGATTTCCAGGCGACACCGGCGATGTCCAGGTGCGCCCAGTTCATGCCGTCTGTGAATTTTCCGAGAAAACACGCGGCCGTCACGGACCCGCCTCCCGGGCCACCGATATTCGCCATGTCGGCGAAATTGCTTTTCAGCTGCGTCGCGTATTGTTCACCCATTGGCATTGGCCAGCCGAGGTCTTCGGAATTGTTGCCGGCTGCAAACAACTGCTCCTGCAGTTTGTCGTTATTCGCATAAATGGCGCAACGGTGATTACCCAGTGCGATTACGCAGGCACCGGTGAGTGTTGCAACGTCAATGATGACTTCCGGTTTGAATCGCTTTGAGTAGGTCAATGCATCGCAAAGGATCAGGCGGCCTTCAGCATCTGTGTTCAGAATCTCAATTGTCTGTCCGGACATGCTCTTCACGATATCGCCCGGCTTGGTGGCCGTGCCGCTGGGCAGGTTTTCGCAGCTCGGGATAATACCGATCAGGTTCACGGCCGGGCCGATTTCCCGGATGGCCTGCATCACGCCCAGTACGGTGGCTGCGCCGCACATGTCATATTTCATTTCGTCCATCTGCGGGGGCGGTTTGAGCGAAATGCCACCGGCATCAAACGTGATCCCCTTGCCGACGAGGGCCACCGGCGGCTTGTTCTGTGCAGCACCGCGGTAACGCAGGACAATAAATTTCGCCGGCTGCTGCGTGCCGGCAGTGACCGACAGTAGCGCGCCCATGCCGAGCTAGCCCATCTCGGCCTCGTCCAGCACCTGCAGCTGCAGTTTCTTGTCGCCCCTGGCGATGGTGACGGCCCGCTGCACCAGGTAGGTCGGCGTGCAGACGTTACCGGGCAGATTGCCGAGATCGCGGGTCAGGCTGACGCCTTTACCGATAGCATCGCCGTGCTGTAGGCCGCGGCGTGCCTGGCTGGACTCCTTTGGTCTGGCGGCCAGTGTCAGTTCGGTCTGGGCCGGTTCCCCCTTGGCGTCGCCGGATTTCATGGCTGTAAAGGAGTAGGCGGCGTCGTGCCAGGCCTCCGTTGCGATGCGTGCCCGGCGATAGGCATCGGTGCCGCGCACGCGCTCGGCGGTCAGGAAGCAGACGG
>DDIP01000209.1:0-3792 GCA_002338605.1 Proteobacteria bacterium UBA1847
CCGCGTTGGCAGGTTTTCTTCGCCGGTTGCCGGGTTGAAATACAGCCAGCGATCACCGTCGTGTACCTCCAGCCAAGAGACCAGTCTCGCCTTGCGCTGCCGATCAGACAGCGCGAACCCGTGAACCGTTCGCGCAGGAATACGTGCAGCGGCCAGCAGCATTGTCGCCCGATCGACAAACTCGGCATCGCTCATAACACCCGAACGCAGCAATTCCACGTTCGTGTCCGGCGTCGGATCGTTCAGTCGGCGCAGCAGTTCGGTTGTGAAAGACGCCGTATCCGCGGAGTGTTCGCGCACATCGCTGACCAGCACCTCAACCGCCGTATTCATCGGCTCATTGATAACGGGCCGCGGTGGAAATGGCGGTGTTGTATCCGTTTCATCGACACTGTCGTCTTCATAGACAGACAGACGGTAGTAGATCGTCTGCTCACCGTCAGCGCGACGAATTGCCCACTGCGCTTCCCGACCACCGCTGCCATAGTTCAGGCTGAATCCGTATCCCCGGGACACCGAGTTTTCGTTAAGCATGCGAAAACCAGGCGTCAGTGTCGGTACATGCAACTGCACTTTGATCGATCCCGGTCCGCTCTGGAAGCTGATGGCGGCCTCGATCGTCCAAACAGGCGCTTCCTGGTCCTCTGTCAACGGAAAGCCCAGGACCTGCCATTTGTAATAGAAGATTGACAGGCCAATTATTGTCAGCAATGCCGCCAACACATACACGTATCGCTGCTTCATAGTCCCCCTTGACGGCGTCAGCTAACGCCCAGCGCGACCTTGACGGCGCGTTCTTTTATCGGCCCGCTGCGGTTAAACATGCGCATACCGGCTGTTCTTAGTTCTCTTACAAGCGTTGAGTCTGTCGTAAACAGGCGATTGAGGCCAGTCATGAAATGCAACATCGTTAGATTATCGCCCTTTCGTGCCCGCTCAAAACGTCGCAATACCGGTCGGTCGCCCGGGTGCAGACCGTCGTCGAGCGCTGTTTCAATTACGCTCGCCAGTTCGGCCGCATCCCGCAAGCCCAGGTTGGCGCCCTGCCCTGCGAGCGGATGAATCGCGTGGGCGGCATCGCCGATGAGCGCAAGGCCGGGTCGGACATAGTCTTCAGCGTGTTGTGCGGATAGAGGAAAAGCACCCTTCGGCCCGGCCACCTGCAACTCGCCAAGCACATGGTCCGACGCCGTCGTCAGCATGCGGCCAAGCTCCTTGTCCGTCGCAGCAAGTGCCTGTTTGGCGACTTCAGGTGTTGTCGACCAGACGACCGAAATACGACCGTCAGCCAGGGGCAACATGCCGAGAGGGCCCGATCGCAGGAACCGTTGCCTGGCAGTCGAGCCATGCGGCTTTTCCGTCCGCAGGTGAGTGACGACTGCAGTCTGTTCATACGGCCACCGATGAGTCTTGATGCCAGCCTGTTCGCGTACGAATGATCGCGCGCCGTCGGCACCAACGAGTAGATCCGTCGTCGGCAAGCCATCCAGCCTGGATTCAAATTCCAGTGTCGCATCGGTCGATTCGAGCCTGTCGAGCAGTGCATTTTGCAACAGGACGTTTTCAACAATGAAGCCCAATTGCGGCACCGCGTAATCGGCCGCGTCGAACGTCAATGCCGAGGTACTGTCCGGAACGTCGCTTTCATCCCAAACGCGCATGTGTTCATACGGGGAGATCCGCGCTGCTGCAACAGCGTCCCAGGCGCCAATCGAACTGAATAATTCGGCCGACCCGTTCGCAATTGCCGAAACGCGCAGCGCGACCTCACTGCCGGACAGGAAAACCGGTCGCTTTGCCGCATCGATGACGGTCACATTCAGCCTGCCGGCCTGGCGGCCTGTCGCGAGAAGCGCCGCCAAGGTCAGACCGGCAATGCCACCGCCAACAATCGTGATGTCAAACGTCGACTTCATCGAATCGGTACGCCACGTGAGAGGCGAGGCAACTCGCCGGCAAGACCCATTGTATGTTTTGCGAACACGCTGCGAACGCCGGGAATGAGGTCGAAACCCAGCATCCCGATATTGCGTAGCGTTCGGATGCCGGCACGCTGGCTGCCGAATAGTCGTACCAGGCTATCCGTGAAGTACACCAGCTTTTTCTGGTCACTGCGGCGCCAGTCCGCATAGTGTCGCAACACATCGCTTGCTCCTGGATCGAGTCTGCCTCCCGGTTCCGTTGCGTTGCGGCTGTCGAGTATGCAGTCGCACAACGCTGCAACGTCCCGCATCCCGAGATTGAAGCCCTGCGCTGAAACCGGGTGCAAGCCGTGAGCCGCATTGCCGATAAGCACGCTTCGCGTCGCGGTCAGTCGAACCGCCTTGCTGAGTACCAGCGGGTACCCGGCACGCGCGCCGACACGGGAAAATTTGCCAAGCCGGAATCCGAACTCTGCCTGAAGTTCAGCAATAAAATCGGAGTCGTTCAGGCCGAGCACACGATTCGCATCCTTTTCAGAAACCGTCCAGACGAAACCGGCCCGCTCGTCCGCGATGGGTAAAACTGCGAGCGGCCCCTGTGACGTGAATCGCTCGTAGGCACGATTAAGAATGGGTTTTTCGGTTAGCAAGTTTCCGACAATAGCCCGCTGATCGTAGGCTCGTCGTTGCGCCGAGATACCCATCATGTCGCGGACGGCTGATTTAGCACCATCTGCAGCCACCAGGAGCTTGCCTGTGATCTCGTGCTCGCTGCCGCCGGCGTCCATTGTGGCCATCGCCTGATCGGGTCCCAGGGATACTGATTCGATTCGAGCCGGACAGAACTGCTGGACGGCGGGAAGTTCGTCAAGCCGCGATTGCAGTACTTCACCAAGCACGCGGTTGATCACCACATAGCCCAGCGCCTCAACGCCCTGCTCGCGGGCATCGATATGCGAGAAACCGAATCGCCCCTTGTCCGATACGTGGATGTGGGTAATCGGTGTCGACGCTGCGCGGACATCGTCCCAGAGACCCATCGCTTCAAACATGCGTTGTGTGCTGCGCGACAATGCCGTCGACCGATCGTCAAAACTGGGCTGTAGTGCATTCCTGCGCGCGACCGCTTCGACGACCGCGATTCGCATGCCCAGCGGTGCCAGCGCCAGCGCGAGGCTCGTGCCGATCATGCCGCCTCCGGCAATTACGATGTCAAACTCCGGCGTCTTGCGCTCCATGAGGTCAGGCTGACGCATTCATCAATGCCTCGATGCCGTCAGGGTCCGACACCAGCCCCTTGCTGAGCACATCCGGACCCTTGCGGGTAACGGCGACATCGTCTTCAATCCGGATACCGATGTTGCGAAATCGCTTTGGAACCTTGCGACTATTCCCGATGTAAATTCCCGGCTCAACCGTTGTGACCATGCCAGGCTCGAGCATGCGCCATTCATCGCCAACCTTGTAGTCGCCGACATCGTGTACATCCATGCCAATCCAATGCCCGGTACGGTGCATGTAAAATTGCTGGTACGCCTCATCCTTGATCAGTCGCGCCACAGAGCCCTCAAGCAATCCGAGTTTCTTTAAGCCTTTGGTAATCACCTTGACCGCAGCATCGTGCGGCTCATTCCAGTGATTGCCCACCACGGTTTTCGCGATAGCGGCCTGCTGTGCGTCGAGTACGATTTCGTAGAGCGCACGTTGCTCCGATGTAAAGCGTCCGTTCACCGGGAACGTTCGTGTGATATCCGATGCGTAGTAGTCGAGCTCGCAGCCAGCATCAATTAGCAACAGGTCGCCGTCTTTGAGCAACGCGTTGTTTTCGACGTAGTGCAAAACGCATGCGTTGGCGCCGCCGCCGACGATC
>DDIP01000209.1:3907-16560 GCA_002338605.1 Proteobacteria bacterium UBA1847
ATCGGGTTGTAAGAAACCCAGCCACCATTGCGGCGGAATTCATAGCGAAACTCGGCTTCGACCTCGTATTCATAGAGCCCGGGGCGCACCATGCGCATCGCGCGCTTGTGTGCTTCAACTGCGACCCTGGCGGATTTTCGCATCGCCGAGATTTCGCCCTTGCTCTTGAACAGGCGCATGTCGTGCAACAGGTGGTCGAGGGCGACGAATTCATGCGGTGATTGCACGCCTCGCGACAGTTTCGAGCGCAGCGTGTTAACCCATTCCGCCATACGCGTATCGAACTCCGCGTACATTCCCATCGTGTAGTAGACCCGGTCGCAGGACTCCATGATGCCGGGCAGGATGTCGTCGAGATCGTCGATGGGAAATGCGTCATCGGCACCAAACACATCGATCGCACCGTCCTGCCCGGCACGATGACCGTCCCACATCTCCCGCGCGGGGTCCTGCTCACGACAGAACATCAGGTACTCGCCGTTTTCCCGGCCGGGGACCAATACTGCGACCGCTTCCGGCTCTGGAAAGCCCGTCAGATAGTAGAAGTCGCTGTCCTGGCGAAAGCGATACTCAACGTCACGACTGCGCGTCCTGACGGGCGCCGACGGCAGAATTGCAATACCTCCCGGCGCCACCATCTTCATCAGCTGACTGCGACGTTTCTCAAATTCCCTGTCGTTCATTGTTTCTCACTATTGGCATGCCGGATGTCGGCCAGCTCTTCATAGCTGAGCTGGGCCGCAACACGCAGATACTCGACCAGCTCCGCGTAGGCTGCCTCATTTTCCTCAACGTCGGACTCTGTATCCAGGCCCGCACGGGTGATTTGCAGCATGTCCTTGATAATGTCCGCCAGCGGTTCGGCCGCCAGTCGCTCCTTCAGTGCCTGGCCGTGTTTCGTCGAGACGAGGCCGTGCAGGAACCCTTCGCACCAGTGACCGAGCGCTTCGGTCCGGGTACCAACATCGTCGCCATCACCTGGCAGCAGGGCTTCAAACTCTGACAGGCGTTCGCTGAGCTGCCAGAAGGTTGACTGGTAAAGCGTGTCCAGGTGCTTGCGGCATTCTGTACACGCCGCATTGTGCTCGTCGGTACCCTCGAGTATTTGCAGCAACCAGTCCGGCCCGGCAGGAACACCCGCGATCGCAAGCCGCCCGGTCAGAAGGCCATGGGTTTGCGCAGCGTCCCAATTTGACCCGCACCGCTTGAGCGCATCGTCAAGGGTGTCGAACTCGATCTTTTCATCCATTCGGATGCCAACCTTGTCAATTCCAACAGCCTCTTATGATCCCACGGACTGCCGCTGCAGGCCATGCCGGCATGTGTCGCCATTCTGTGACGATTGCTTCTCGCCGGAGGCGTGACTATATTCACCCTATGGCTGACAACATCAATTCGACCTTTGAACACGAACTCAAGCGCCTGGAGAAGCGCGTGGATGCGCTCGTCAGGGTCTGCGACCAGTTGCAGGACGAAAATCGATCGCTGAAGCAGCGCCAGGATGTGCTGACGTCGGAGCGGGCCACCCTGCTGCAAAAAAACGAGCAGGTCAGAGCCCGGGTTGAAGCGATGATTGGTCGGCTGAAAGCGATGGAGCAAGGGTCTTGAAATCACAGTTTGGAGTACGCTTGGAATGACCGAACAAAACGCCCAGGTTAGTGTCAGAATTCTGGACAAGGAATACCAGGTCGCATGTCCCGCCAGCGAGCGCACTAACTTGCTCGACTCGGCAGAAATACTGAATGCAAAAATGCGGGAGATCCGCGACACTGGCAGAATCGTCGGTCTGGATCGCATCGCTGTAATGGCCGCGCTGAACATGGCAAATGATTTAATTCATGCCAATGCACGCGACCAGGAACTCGAAGGCGGAATCAGCAATCGCCTCAAAATTATTTCCGACCGCGTGGACCATGTATTGAGCGGCACACAGCAGCTCGACCTCTGATCAATACGCGATCGTTGTAGTCCGAAAAATGAGATTGGCGTCTCCTGCGGTGTTCGATACCGACCTGGAAACCTCCCGACCCTAAATTTTCACCTCGGGGTCGCTGCCTGTCGGTTGCATATGTGCAGAACCGTTTCGACGGTAAGCCTGTTGCAGCCACGGTTGACCCCACCTTTTGCTCCGGTTCGAGAGCGAAGGTCTGTGACGGCACAGGCGGGAGGCGCCTCCTATCTCCGCGAACATTCACTATCCGATTTTGATGCGTGAATGTGCACCGGGGAACTGCAACCCGGTCATGATACAAACACTGACTTTGCGAAGTTGCACCGCAAAACATTTCAAAAAACTTCATTTGCGCGAACTTTTTTTGGTCGGCCGAGTGCCCACTCGCGACGCTCCGATGCGGGACAGAGGTGACGCGCGAATCATCATCGAGTACGCACTGTGCGCAAATAAGCGCATTTTTGTCTGGATTTTGCGCATCGCAGACAAATTTTTATTTCGCAATATTCGTCCAAATACGAGCTCTGCCTGAAACTCAAAAGTCGTTTGGAAGCCGGTTACGGACGAGTCGGTTTGCACTTGCACACGACCGTTGGTCACGAACTTGCGCGTGACACACAACCCGATCGGGCATCGAATCCGAGCACTCAGCGCTTGCTGTGATCGATCGCACGCCTCGAATCATTACAGCAGACAAGCGATCAAACCGAAGCTCGGGGTCGTCTCGATCGCGTGCCGGTTGATCGAGAAAATAATGGCAAATCCTTAGGATATACGGCTTTACACGACTTTTTGCGAACCGGACTGATGCACTTTTTCGCCACAGCCAGGGACGCGTTGGCGGTGTTCGCATGCGCCCGGCAAGTCTGTGCGTGTTTCTATTCAGCGACACGTTGAGCCTGCGTACAACCACCCGGTCTTTTCATCGGCCCGAGTTTCGAATGACAACGGATCGTGATGGCGTTCACAAAAAAACTTTCGAGCGGCATGTCGCGGAGCCGAAATCGCGTTTCCCGCCAATGGTTTGAACCTGAAGTGGTTGCTGGATTTTCCAAACTTCTTGTATATACTCAGCCCCGGGTACCCGACACGGAGATAAGCATGGCTACCAAAAAGAAGTCTAGGAAAAAAGCTTCGAAGCGCAAAGTCGCGAAGAAGCGAAAAGTAACAGCAAAGAAAAAAGCAGCGCCTAAAAAACGCCGCGTAGCAAAGAAGAAAGTCGCCAAGAAAAAGGCGAAGAAAAAAGTAGCGAAAAAGAAGGCCAAGAAGAAAGTCGCCAAGCGTAAGACGAAGAAGAAAGCGACTAAGAAAAAAGCCAAGCGTAAGGCTAAAAAGAAAGTAGCCAAGCGCAAGGCCAAGAAAAAAGCCAAGAAAAAGGCGAAGAAAAAAGTAACCAAGAGAAAGGCTAAAAAGAAAACCGCGAAACGCAAGACTAAGAAGAAGGCCAAGCGCAAAGCCAAGAAGAAAGTAGCCAAGCGCAAGACCAAGAAAAAGGCTTCTAAACGTAAGACCAAGAAAAAAGCGACGAAGCGGAAGACCAAGAAAAAGGCTTCCAAAAGGAAGTCCAAGAAGAAATAGGACGACCTGAGTCGAAAAAGGTGGATACGGAACTAATCTCTTAGCGACTGACCGCCTGGAAGAGCCTTCTTCCGAAGCAAAGCAAAAGAGCCCGCAAATGCGGGCTCTTTTCATTTGTGGCGAAATCTCTATAGTACGGAGCTTATGAACGTATCGGACAAGAAACGAAACGCAGCAAAGGCATCCCTGGAGTTCATCAAGCCAGGTACTTCGCTCGGTGTTGGCACGGGTTCCACAGTCAATTTTCTTATTGAACTGTTGCCCCAGGTGCGCGACAGGATCGACAGTATTGTGTCGAGCTCAAAGGCATCGACTGCCCTGCTTGAGGGTCTTGGATTCAAGGTTTCAACCTTGAACGAGGTCGGCGACATCGACCTCTATATCGACGGCACGGACGAAAGTAACAAGAGACTCCAGTTGATCAAGGGTGGTGGCGGTGCGCTGACACGTGAAAAGGTACTGGCGGCTGCCGCAAGACGTTTCGTATGCATCGCCGATGACTCCAAATTGGTCGGCATGCTCGGCGGCTTTCCGCTGCCGATTGAGGTGCTGCCAATGGCGCAGGAACTGGTATCCCGCCGAATGTTGAAAATGCGCGGGCACCCGATCTGGCGCGAAGGCTTTATCACCGACAACGGCAATCACATCCTGGATGTCAGCGATCTGCAAATCTCCAACCCGATCGAGATGGAAGCACGCATTAATCGAATCCCGGGTGTCGTGACTGTCGGAATTTTCGCCGACCGTCCCGCCGATGTTCTGCTGCTTGGTGATGACGATGGCGTACGAGAGATGCGGGTTTAGCGGACCTTAACGCGCAATACTTGCAGCTAGTGTGGCCTGGGATTCTAGGGTGCCGCCGGGATTGGCGTTTCGCGCCCTCACTTGCAGCTTCGCTGCTGCCTGAGTCGAACAGGGGTTACCGACCCGAGGGATTGATTCGTCGCTACGCTCCTCACCCTTCGGGTTTATGCCCTTTGGGTGCGCACTTCGTGCGTCTTCCCTTTCCCCCAGCCAAAAAAAAGCCCCGCGTTGGCGGGGCTTAGTTTTTTTGGCTGGGGGAGAGGGATTCGAACCCCCGTTGGCGGAGTCAGAGTCCGCAGTCCTACCACTAGACGATCCCCCAAAAAGGATCGTGGTGTCGCGCTTAGCGCTTCGAGAACTGGGTTGCGCGACGAGCTTTGCGCAGACCGACTTTCTTCCGTTCAACTTCGCGTGCATCACGAGTGACAAATCCTGCTTTACGCAGCGGCGGACGCAGCGACTCATCGTACTTCATCAATGCGCGTGTCAGGCCGTGGCGAATGGCGCCTGCCTGGCCGGTCGTACCGCCGCCCTTCACTGTCACTTTGACATTGAATCTCTCACCGAGCTGGGTCAGTTCGAGCGGCTGGCGAACGATCATCTGGGCCGTTTTGCGGCCGAAGAAGACGTCCAGTGGACGATTGTTGACCGTGATCTCGCCGCCGCTACCCGGCTTCAAAAATACGCGGGCTGTTGATGTCTTGCGACGTCCGGTTCCGTAGTAAATAGTTTCACTCATAATTTGGTCTCAATCCGATAAGGCCAGAACCTCAGGCGTTAATTTCCAGAGGGACGGGCTGTTGTGCTGCATGGCTGTGTTCGGGGCCGGCAAATACTTTCAGCTTGCTGTACATCTGGCGTCCAAGCGGGCCGCGCGGCAACATGCCTTTAACCGCTTTCTCGATGACGCGCTCTGGTGCCTTGTCGATCAGCTTCTCCAGCGAAATCGATTTGAGGTTGCCGATGAATCCGGTGTGGTGATGATAGATCTTGTCTTTCATCTTGTTGCCGGTTACACGCACTTTCTCGGCGTTGACAACGACGATGTAGTCGCCCGTATCGACGTGCGGTGTGTACTCAGGCTTGTGCTTGCCACGCAAACGGCGCGCGATTTCAGTCGACAGGCGGCCCAGGGTCTTGCCTGTCGCATCGACGACGTACCAATCGCGGCGAACCTCTGCCGGCTTTGCAGAAAACGTGTTCATAATTCTGGTTTCCGTTGGGAAAAATCTTGTTATCCGGAGCGGATTGGCTAGTAACCCTGCCCCGCTTACCATCCGGGCGCACAAATACTTCGCTGGATTGGCGAAAGGCGCGAAATTCTACTTGACGCCCCGCCCCATTGCAAACAATCGGACGCTTTATTTTTCCGTATCCAATTCAGTAACTTACAGGCCCCTCTGAGGCGGCGTCCAGGCTAGAACGCGTACTCCAGGGACAAAGCCGTGTAACGGTCTGATTTTTCGGTCAGGGCTGGCACGTCAGAGTTGTGTTTAATCGTGTAGGACGCCACCAGTGCCAGGTCACCCAGCAGTTTTGCCGAAATGGCCGTTACTGACTCCGAATAGGTGTTCTCACTACCCGATTCAGCCTTCAATTCCTGCCGGAATTTCGCCGTCTTGCTGAGTTGCCACGTGTAGTAAACACCACCGGTATACACCGTTTCATTCTCTTCGGTTGTGTCCTGCAGCTCCGACTGTCGCGCACCGACACCGACTTCCGCATTGAGCTTATGCACATCGGTATTGATCAGCCGTCGACCGTAGCCCACCGTCTGTGAAAACTGCGTCGCGTAACCACCAAAACGATCCTTGCGCCATTGGACACGGCCGAACAGGAAGTCATTGTCCGTCAGTTTGCGTTCGCTTTTCCAGCCGAATTCATAGGCCTCGGCCGACGTGACTTCGTTTTCGGACGCACTGAGCGCAAATGCTCGCGCCTCGTGTACCCATTGCCCCTGGCTATAGCTGACTTCCAGCGCCGTGTTCAGCGTCGAGTTTTCCGTGTTGCCGGAAGTCGCCAGGTAGCCCAGCGTGGCCTTGCCGGCCCATGGACTGACTTCCTCGGCATCCTGAGCAATTGACGCCAGCGGCGCGAGCAGCAGGACTGACAGCAGTGTCAGACGTAAATTCATTCGTAAACTCCTTAGGTTTTGGGCCGGGCCCTTTGAAAAACGGCCGCGGAGTATACCGTCAGGCTACCGCTGGGCGCTATACTTTCACCCATGCTTCAACGCCGCTTAAGTCCGATCGACAAACTGCTCGCCGGCGCCAACAACGCATTGCGTACTGTGGCCGCCCCTGCAGGCAGGACTGCACGTCCTGCCCCTTCAGCCGATATCGAGGAAGGCAGTCTCGACGCCAGGGCACGAGCACACGCCGCCGGACTGATGCGTGTCAACCATGCAGGCGAAGTCGCGGCGCAGGCCCTGTACCAGGGCCATGCCGCCGTGGCGCGCGATTCGACGATACAGGCGCAGATGAAACAGGCCGCCAACGAAGAGTTTGACCACCTGTCATGGTGCGAACAACGCATTCATGAACTCGGGTCCGAACCCAGCCGCCTCAGTCCGCTCTGGTACGCCGGTGCCTACGCCATCGGTGCTGCAAGCGGGGTCATCGGCGATAAATGGAGTCTCGGATTTATCGCTGAGACAGAAAACCAGGTCTGTGCTCACCTCGAATCGCATCTTGAGCACCTGCCCAAAGACGATGCGAAAAGCCGGGCCATTGTCGAGACGATGCGTGCCGAAGAGGCAGAGCACGGTGAAAACGCCATCAATGCCGGTGCGGCGAGTTTGCCGCCACCGGTCGTTCACCTGATGCGTGCGACCGCCAAAATAATGACAAAAACGGCGTATTGGTTTTAGAAACACGGACTTAGCTTGCCCTCAAGGGCGATCTGTATTAAAAGTGGTCCGCACACGGGCGAGGATTAAGTAATGCAGACAACAGCTAAAAACCTGAGCGATGTTCCGGCGATCAATCGATTCTTGAGTTATTGCCGGGTACGGACGGTTCCTTCCAAGACGGTCATGATCCATGCGGGCGATTTACCGGACGTCCTGTACTACATCGTCGACGGGTCGGTCGAGGTCATGATCGAAGACGAAGACGGCAATGAAATGGTCCTGGCCTACCTGAACAAGGGACAGTTTTTCGGCGAAATGGGACTTTTCTACGAGCAACCAACCCGCAGTGCCTGGGTTCGCACGCGAACCGAATGTGAAATCGCGGAGATGACGTATCCTCGCTTTCGGCAGATTGCCAGTGAAAGCCCCGGACTCGTGTTTGAACTTGCCACACAGCTTGCCACCCGACTCGATCGGACCAATCGCAAGCTGGGCGATCTCGCCTTTGTCGATGTCACTGGACGGGTGGCGCACGCGATCATGGATCTTTGCAATGAGCCGGATGCGATGACCCATCCGGATGGCATGCAGATCAAGGTATCGCGGCAGGAATTGAGTCGACTGGTCGGTTGCTCACGAGAGATGGCTGGGCGGGTACTGAAAGTTCTGGAAGAACAGCGGCTGGTTTCTGCGTCGGGTAAGACGATCGTTGTTTATGGCGCGAGGCCAAACCGAAATCTCTGAGTTCTGAATCCGTCGGCGAGCCGATAAGTGTTTATCAGAATGGCTCGCTGCGCTGCGCTTTATTTCCTTTAAATACTTATCGGCTCGCCGACTCCCGCATCAGGTTGCGTTGGCGATTTCGTTTTTCATAGCTGTAATCGTGGCTTCGTAGTTGTCACTGCCGAAGATGGCGGAGCCGGCGACGAAGGTGTCGGCACCTGCTGCGGCGATTTCTCCGATGTTGTCGACTTTGACGCCGCCGTCGATTTCCAGGCGGATGTCATGGCCGCTCGCCGCGATGATCTGTCGTGCCTGGCGCAGTTTTGTCAGGGCTGAGGGAATGAATTTCTGGCCGCCGAATCCCGGGTTCACCGACATCAGCAGCACCATATCAACTTTGTCGATGACATGCGTCAGCCAGTCCAGCGGTGTTGCCGGGTTAAATACCAGGCCCGCCTTGCAGCCCTGTTCTCGGATGAGTCCCAGTGAGCGATCGACGTGGCGGCTCGCTTCCGGGTGGAAGGTGATATAGCTCGCGCCCGCTTTCGCGAAGTCGGGGATGATCCGGTCGACCGGCTCGACCATCAGGTGCACATCAATGGGCGCTTCGATGCCGTAATTCCTGAGCGCGTCGCAGATCATCGGACCAATGGTCAGGTTCGGTACGAAATGATTGTCCATCACGTCAAAATGCACGATGTCGGCGCCCGCATCGAGGACCGCTTTGACGTCGTCGCCCAGGCGAGCAAAATCAGCCGATAGTATGGAAGGCGCAATTAATGGTTTCACTTCGAATCCCCGGTTTTTTTTGCACTGTACACATCAACGAATCGATCGGCGAGCCTTGAGCATTTCATAGGCCGATCGAACCTCCCGCGTGCGGCGCTGCGCTTCGGCCATCACGTCCGCACCCGGGTCGCTGCCCGATATCTTGTCCGGATGATTCCTGTTCATCAAACGACGATACGCCTTCTTCACTTCATCATTGCTGGCGTCGGGTGACACACCGAGCGCTGCATACGCCTTTCGGACGCGAGTTGCATCGGCGTTGCCCTCAGGTGATCGTTTGAATCCCTTCTGCGCCCGAATCATTGCCTCGAGCTGCGCCAGTTCCACACGGCCAATCTCCAGTTCAGTGCAGATTTTCCAGACAAGCGCGCGCTCTTCTCGTTTTAGGCTGTCTTTCGACAGCACAACCTCCAGCAGAAGCCGCACAAACGTCAGACGCTCCGAGGCAGCACGCGCGTTGACGCGCCTGAGCTCACGCATCGTCTTGATCAGCTGAAACCCGGGTGCCTTGCCATCGTCAAACCAGCCGATCGCTCGCCGAACCTGTGCAGGATTCAGGCTCAGGCGGTGCATGACCATGCGCGCCGATCGAATCTCATCTTCGCTGACACGGCCATCGACTTTCGCAAGATGGCCCATTGTCTGGAACAGCGCCCTGACGAATTCCTCCGATACGCGAGGCATCTCGTTGCCCTGTTTTTCGAATACCCGATAGCGCGCCTGAAAGCCACGATCGAATTGATGGCCGAGAATAAACCCGGCCACGGCGGCCCAGGGATTGCGCACGGCCAATCCGATCAAGGTGCCGATGATCTTGCCCCAATACAAGCTTTGAGTCCGCCCGTTTCGATCTGAATGATCCAATCCTAACCGGTGTCAACGGTCATTCCCATGGCCATTGCTTGCGAGTCCCGGCCGGAACGGCGATCATCCCGTGATGAACACCGGTGACGCCTTGTTTGAAACCCGTATCCCGGACCTGGCACTGATCGGGCGTGGCAAAGTACGCGATATTTACAGCGTCGACGACGATCATCTCCTGATCGTAACAACAGACCGGCTCTCGGCCTATGACGTTGTCCTGCCAGACCCGATTCCCGGCAAAGGCGAAGTGCTGACACAAATATCATTGTTCTGGTTTCGCATGATGTCGGACATCATCGACAACCAGCTGACTGACCTTGTCATCGACGATGTCGTCAAGGATACAGCGTTGTGCCAGAAGCTTCGCCGACAGTCGCTGGTTGTGAAGCGTCTGAAGCCGTTGCCCATTGAAGCTGTCGTGCGCGGCTATTTGATCGGCTCGGGCTGGCGGGACTACCAGGACAACGGCAAGGTCTGTGGAGTCGGCCTGCCAAAAGGCATGCAACAAGCGGAAATGCTGCCGCATCCGATGTTTACTCCGGCCACAAAGGCCGGAGCCGGTGAGCATGACGAAAACATCAGCTATGAACAGGTGGTCGAACTGGTCGGAGAGAAGCTCGCGTCCCGTGTGCGCGATGTCGCCATCCAGATCTACGAGCGCGCCGCCGCCTATGCCCTGTCGCGCGGCATCATCATCGCCGATACCAAGTTCGAGTTCGGCCTTGACGACGAAGGCCGACTGCACCTGATTGACGAAGTACTGACGCCGGATTCGTCACGATTCTGGCCGGTCGACCAGTACCGGGTCGGCAGCAGCCCGCCAAGCTTCGACAAACAGTTCGTCCGTGACTACCTCGATACACTGGACTGGGACAAGACCGCGCCCGGCCCGGATTTGCCTGCCGAGATTCTTGAACGCACTGCCGAAAAGTACCGCGAGGCACTGACGCGGATGACCGGCTAGGCGGATGATTGCCTTCGCCCGAAACTGGATCGAATCGGTCATCTGGAGCGACACGCTGCGTCGATACGGCTTGCCGGGTCGCATCGTGATGGGTGTGTTGCGCAACGCGTACGCCGTTTTACGAGACATCGTTTCAGGGCAATTGACGCTGCGGGCGATGAGCCTTGTGTACACGACCTTGCTCTCGATCGTGCCGCTGATCGCGTTCAGTTTCTCGGTCCTCAAGGGGCTTGGTGTCGACAAACTGCTGGAAGAGCGCCTCTACACGATCCTGGAACCGCTCGGCTCCAAGGGTGCCGATATCACGGACCAGGTGATGCAGGTCGTGCACAGCGTCAACGGCAGCGTACTCGGCGGTATTGGTCTCACTTTTTTTATCTATACCGCCATCACGATGGTGCAAAAGATTGAGGAGGCCTTCAACTACGTCTGGTACGTCTCCAAACCGCGAAACTTTGCGAAGCGCATGACCGAATACATGCTGGTGCTGTTGATCGGACCGCTGGTTGTCGCACTCGCTCTCGGTGCGATTGCATCTCTGGGCAACGAAAGCATCGTTCGCTGGTTCACACAGAACTCTGTGCTCGGCCCGTTATTTGCGGCAACCAGCAAACTGACGCCATACATTCTCATCACCGGAATGTTTTCGTTCCTGTACTGGTTCATGCCGAACACGAAAGTCAACCTGCGCTCCGCACTGGTGGGTGGCCTTGCCGGCGGCATCATGTGGGCGACATTGAGTATTGTCGTGGCCGCTTTTCTGGCCGGCTCCGCGCGAACGCAGGCAGTCTACGCGAGTTTCGCCATTGCGATTACAACGTTGCTCTGGCTCTACCTGAACTGGCTGATACTGCTGATCGGTGCGCAGATCGCGTTCTACTTTCAGAACCCCGCCTACCTTAAAATGGGCCGCCGCGAGCCGCGGCTTTCAAACGCCATGCGCGAACGCATTGCACTGAACGTCATGTTCCTGGTCGGCAGGGAGTTTCGCAAGCCGGTGCTCGGCGTCAATCTCGACAGCCTGAGTCGCGCACTCAGAATTCCATCAATCGCACTCGTACCGATCACCAGTGGGCTTGAAGCTGCGGGAATACTGACGACGAACGAACGTGAAGAACTGCTGCCCGGCCGCGAAATGGCGCGAATCAGTCTTGAGGACATCCTGGATGTCGTTCGAGAGGGCGGCGAAACCGGCTCACACCAGGTCCCGCGGTGGGACGAGCCGATTGAAACACTCGGCACGAACATCGATGTCGCGGTGAGCAACACGATGAGCAAGAAAACGCTGTCCGACCTTCTGGACGAGGCAGACCAATAGTCCGATCGCAGTCAGGCGCCTGCAATCGTCATCTCTTCAACCAGCAACGACCCCACCAGCAGGCTGCTCCGCGGGTCCGGATCATTGCCGATTGCCGCTATACGCCGATACAGATCTTTCAGGTTGCCGGCGATCGTCACTTCATGAACCGCATATTGAATTTCGCCGTTTTCAACCCAGTGCCCAACAGCACCGCGCGAATAGTCGCCGGTCACCGGGTTTACACCCTGCCCGATTAGCTCTTCGACAATGAACCCGGTCCCCATCTCCTGCGTCAAGCCGGCCAGGTCGATGTCACGGCCTGGCACGATCAGGTTTTGCGCGCCGCCGGCATTGGCGGTGGTTTCCAGGCCAAGCCTGCGCGCCGAATAGCTGCTCAGCAGGTATCCCTGCAGCACGCCGTCCTTGAACACATCGCGGTCATACGTGGCGACCCCTTCACCGTCGTAAGCACGACTCGCCATGCCTTGCGGAATATGCGGACGCTCCAGCACGTCGAGCCACTCGGGAAACACTTGCTCCCCGATTGCATCCAGCAGGAAAGACGAACGACGATACTGGGCACCGCCGGAAATTGCCCCGATCGCATGGCCGATGAAGCTACGCGCCAGTTCCGGAACGAACAGTACCGGGGCCGTTGTCGTTTTAATTTTCCGCGCATTCAAGCGCTCAAGGGTTTTTTCGGCTGCGCGGACACCTACCGACGCGGCGTCTTCGAGCTTTTCCGGCACGCGGGAAGACGTATAGTGATAATCGCGCTCCATTGCGCCATTAGCCTCCGCCAGCACAACGCAAGTAATGCTGTGGCTGG
>DDIP01000209.1:16684-22165 GCA_002338605.1 Proteobacteria bacterium UBA1847
TGGCTGCCGATAAACCCGTGCGTATTGCCGTAGGCGCGCGAGCTGCGGTGTGTCGAGACGGTCCCGCCCTCGGAATTGCTGATTCGCTTGTCATGTGACATGGCCGCCTGTTCAGACTTGATCGCCAGAGCGATCGCCTCATTCACATCAAGGTCCCACGGGTGGTCAAGATCCAGGTCCATGTGATCCGTCGCCATCCGGTCCGCATCTGCCAGACCGGAGTACGGATCACTGGCAGTCAGTTTCGCGAATGAGCAGGCTTTTGCGACGGCTTCGCGAATCGCATTCGGCGTGATGTCAGAGGTGCTTGCGTTGCCCTTGCACGAATCTTTGTAGACCGTAATGCCGATGCCGCGATCATTGGTGAATTCCAGGTTTTCAATGTCGCCCAGTCGCGCCGTAGCGGACAGCCCGGTGTCCTGGCTGGCCGCGACTTCGGCCTGGTCAACCCCGAGGCGTTGTGCTTCCTTGAGCGCCAGCTCGACCAGGGCTTCAAGCTCCTGCCGTCCGAGCACCTCCCGTTTAGAAATTTCCGTCATTATTGGAACAATCCTTGTGCGTGTTAGACTCGCGCCGCTAATCGATAGAGTGACCGCGTGGAGTACTGTAACCAGTGACCGAATTAAAGCCCAGCAAAAGCGCAATAAAACGCGAGTACCTGGCGCTACAGAAACTGGGCGAGGAACTCATCACGCTGAGGCAAAGCGAGATCGACAGCCTGCCGCTGGACGACGACCTTCGCGAAGCCATCATGGAAGCACAGCAGATCAAAGCACACGGTGCCCTGCGGCGCCAGAAGCAATACATCGGCAAGCTGATGCGCAATATCGACCCGGAACCGCTGAAACAGGCGTTTTCGAAGCTCCGCCGCTAGATAACCTTAAGTGATAGACTTTCGCGATGAATATTGATGTCGGCATCATCATGGGATCACGCTCCGACTGGGAGACGATGCAGCACGCCTCTGAAACGCTTGAAGACCTCGGCGTGAGCTTCGAAGTCAAGGTCGTCTCGGCCCATCGCACACCGGACTTGTTGTTTGACTATGCCGGCAGCGCTGTAGAACGCGGACTGAAAGTCATAATCGCCGGTGCCGGTGGAGCGGCACACCTGCCTGGTATGGCCGCCTCCAAGACCCGACTTCCGGTTTTGGGAGTGCCCGTACAATCGAAGGCACTGCGAGGCATCGATTCCCTGCTGTCAATTGCCCAAATGCCGGCTGGCGTGCCCGTAGGGTGTATGGCGATCGGCAAGGCCGGCGCTGTCAATGCTGCGTTGCTTGCCGCTTCAATTCTCGCTAACACGGATCCCGCGGTCGCCAAGGCCCTCGACGCCTACCGCGACAACCAGACCAACAAGGTTCTGGCCGACAGCGACCCCGCCAAGTAAAACGATGCGTATCGGTATTATCGGTGCCGGGCAACTTGGCCAGATGCTCGGCCTTGCAGCCCGCGATCTTGGCGTCGAGGTTCGCTTTGTTGACCCGTCACCCCGACCACCGGCTGCTGTCTGTGGCAAGGTCATCCAGAGTGCCTTTGACGATCCGGTCGCCCTGGTGGCCCTCGCAGAAACCTGCGATGTGATCTCTTACGAATTCGAAAATGTACCCGTTGCAGCCTTGCAGCAAATCGATGGCATCGCGCCGATCTTTCCGCCCGCCGCGGCCTTGAGTTACTCGCAAGACCGCCTGCACGAAAAGCAGCTCTTTGAATCGCTCGGCATTCCGCTTGCCGCATTTCACGCAATCGATTCGCGCGCTGACCTCAACGTTGCTGCCCGTGCGCTCGGTTTGCCGATGGTGATCAAGACCCGGCGACTGGGTTACGACGGCAAAGGGCAGCGCGTTGTCAGAGACACCGATGATCTCGATATCGCCTGGAAATCTCTCGGCGGTCAGCCCCTGATTGCCGAGCAGTGGATTGCTTTCGACTATGAAATTTCCTGCATCGGTGTTCGCAGCGTGAGCGGCGAGATCGCCATTTACCCGATCAGCAAGAACGTTCATGTCGACGGTATCCTGCGCACGTCTCGCTCACAGATTGCTGCGCCGCGGCTTGCGGAAACTGCCTCCAACTATGTCCATCGGCTTCTCGATTACCTGAACTATGTTGGTGTACTGGCACTGGAACTGTTTGTCGTCAACGATCAGCTGCTCGCCAACGAGTTCGCACCACGTGTCCACAATTCGGGGCACTGGACGATCGAAGGCTCGGAGACCAGCCAGTTTGAGAATCACCTGCGGGCGATCCTCGATATGCCGCTGGGCTCGACTGCGAGCATTGGTCATGCCGGCATGGTCAACCTTATCGGGAAGATTCCGGAGGCAATACGGACTCAATCCCCTGGCGTTTTGCACGATTACGGAAAGGCGCCACGGCCGGGACGCAAGCTCGGGCACTTCACAGTAATTACCGACACGGCGGTCGAATGCGATGAACTTGTCGAAAAAATTGACAAAAATGTGAACCAGTCGACCTAAGCATCTGAGAACGCTGCATAGCCGACGCCGTTAAAAAGCAGGTAAACTTGATCCCTGCAATGTCTTATCTCAAACACTTTCATTTAACGGAACAGCCCTTCCGGCTGACACCGGACCCGGACTTCCTTTACTGGAGCAAACAGCACGCGCGTGCCAAAGCTTACATGGAGTCCACGATCTGGCTGGCCGACGGCTTTGTTGTCATCACCGGCGAAATCGGTTCCGGCAAGACCACGCTGTTGCAATCCTTTCTCGGAGAGCTCGGCGACGATGTGGTTTACGCGGTCGTATCACAGACCCAGCTGACGCCCACCGAATTTCTGCAGGCCGTGCTGACCGAATTCGGCTTCAAGCCGTTCAACAAGCGCAAGGTCGAGCTTCTCGACATGCTCAACATGTTCCTTATCGAGCAGTATTCCAACGGCAAGAAAGTCGTGCTCATTGTTGACGAGGCACAGAACCTGTCGAAAAAGGTCCTCGAAGAAGTGCGCATGATTTCCGGCATCGAAACGCACAAGGAAAAAGTGCTGCGCATCATCCTGGCCGGCCAGCCCGAACTCAAGGAAACGCTGGATTCGCCGAACCTCAAACAGCTGGTGCAGCGGGTTCGCTTGCGTTTTCATATCGGCCCGCTGGATCGCCGCGAGATGCGCGAATACATTGAGCGTCGACTCGCTGTCGCCGGGCGCGTAGACGCTGACTTGTTTTCAGACGACAGCTTCGACGTCATTTATCGTTTTTCCGGCGGCGTCCCGCGACTCATCAATACCCTTTGCGACACAGCACTTTTGTGTGCCTTTGCGGATGAAAAACAACGAGTGGAGGCTGTCGACGTTATTGCCGCCGCACAGGAACTCAGCTGGAAGGAACACGAAAGCAACACAGGCATTTACGACCAGTTGCGTCAGTTGGAGATGGAGCGAAGCCCCGATGCCGACACGCATGTCACCCGCATCGAGGTGCGGACTGATGACGAGACCATTGCCGAGCTGACGTTTCCGCTTGGCCGTGTGATTGTCGGGCGCTCACCCGACAACGAGATCTATATCAAGAGCAAGTTTGTCAGTCGCCACCATGCACAGCTCATTAGTGACGAGAACGGTTGTGTTATCGAAGACCTGAACAGCACGAACGGTGTTTTCCTTGGTGAAAAACAGGTGAAGAAATACCGCTTGCGAGACGGTGACAGGATTTCACTCGGTGTGCACGAACTTATCTATCATGACTTGCGCCAGGCATCGAGCCGGGAACAGCACGATGAAGCGGATGACACGGATGCCGCGGATTCGGCGGTTAACGAGACCTAGTAGTCCTGACGCTGCCCGACGCGACGATCGGTGACACGGTAGTCACGTCGCTTCAGAAAAACCACCATTCCCGCGACCAGGCAAATAAGACCCACGGAAAAGCAGATGGTTGGCCAGTGCCAGTGGTTAACGTACATGGATGCACCCAGACACAGCGCTCCTACCAGCAGGTAGAAGTAGGGCAGACTTTCGTAGATTGGCTTTGAGACCCACATAGCAACACAGTTTTCTTCCCCGGGGCCAATTCATTCTCCATAGCCCGGGGCACTTGTAAAGCGGATCACCAGCTTTTCTTACGATCTGCCGCCTCCGAACAGCCCCATGATGCGCGAAAGTATTGATTCTGAAAGGCCGTCTACGGAAAGGTCCGGCTCGCTATCGCCATAATCTCCGCGCAATCCCTGTACGAATTGTTGCGAATTCGCGTCCATATCCTGCTCTGTTATTGTATTTTCGAATGCCATGGCTCTCTGCCTCCTTGAGATAAACGACAAGGTAGCGCAGCACTATGTTGAATGAAGTGAGCTAACTCACACTGTGGCACGTGAAGTGGCGAATTTTGAACTTATGTAAAGGCCGCTCCGCCTAGCCCGTACCACCGACCGTGATTTCATCGATCCTCAACGTCGGTTGGCCGACACCAACGGGAACCGACTGACCCTCCTTGCCACAGGTTCCCACACCGGAGTCAAGTTGCAGGTCGTTGCCTACCATTGAGATCCTGTTCAGCGCTTCCGGACCGTCACCGATCAGCATTGCACCTTTGACTGGCGCCGTGATTTTGCCGTTCTCAATCAGGTAAGCCTCGCTGGCCGAGAATACGAACTTGCCGGAGGTGATGTCGACCTGGCCACCGCCAAAATTCGGTGCATAGATTCCCTTGTCGACCGATGCGATGATTTCTTCGGGATCGTGCGGCCCCGCGAGCATGTAGGTATTCGTCATGCGCGGCATCGGTACGTGAGCAAAGGACTCCCGGCGACCATTGCCGGTGGCTTCCACACCCATCAGGCGCGCGTTCAGTTTGTCCTGCATATAGCCTTTCAGAACGCCGTTCTCGACCAGCACCGTGTACCTGCCGGGGGTCCCCTCATCGTCAACGGAGAGCGAACCGCGTCGGTCGGCAAGCGTTGCATCATCGACAATCGTACACAGCGGTGACGCGACCTTTTGCCCGACCTTGCCGCTGAAGGCCGACGTGCCCTTGCGGTTGAAGTCTCCCTCAAGACCATGCCCAACCGCTTCATGCAGCAGGATTCCGGGCCAGCCCGGTCCGAGTACGATCGGCATCGTCCCGGCCGGTGCAGCGATCGCTTCCATCTGTACGATCGCCTGGCGAACGGCCTCCTTGGCAAACCCCATCGGAATGTCGCCATCGAGGAAGTAGTTGAGTCCGGTACGCGCACCGCCGCCAGCATAGCCCTGTTCACGCCGGCCGTTTTGCTCAAGAATCACGCTGACGTTGAGGCGGATCAATGGCCGAATATCGGCAGCCAGCGTGCCGTCGGACGCTGCGATCAGAACCAGGTCCTGGCTGCTGGCGAGACTGATGATAACCTGCTCGACGCGTTTATCCATCGCACGCGTCGCCGCGTCGATTTCTCTGAGCATGGCTGTTTTTTGTTCGTCATCGATGCTGGTTGTCGGATCGTCATGCGGGTACAGCGGCTGGACATCGCGGCGGCTCCAGGCCTG
>DDIP01000254.1:0-1341 GCA_002338605.1 Proteobacteria bacterium UBA1847
GAGGCGGACGGCGGCCGCGCGCTTTGCGCCCCGAAAGTTGCGGGCACCTTTCAGGCGATCAATCGCCTGGTCGCCGGATACCACATAGAGTGCCGGGTCGAGCAACAGGGCCGAATCTTGCCGGGCCCAGTCAAGGCGGCCTTTCTTGTCGAGGCTTTCGGACAGGGTGTCCGCGGCCGGCAACAGGTATTCAACGTCTTCGGCAGCGTATTCGAGGACCGCGTCAGACAAAGGGCGCCGCGTCCAGTCGGCGCGGGTATGCGACTTGGCCATATCGACGTCAAACAATTCCTTGACCAGCCCGGCGTAACCGACCTGTGCGGACATACCGAGCAGTCCTGCGGCAATCTGTGTATCGAAAATTTCCGCAGGCATGGCACCAGCCGTCTGGTAGACGACCTCAATATCCTGCCGTGCGGAATGCAGCACCCAGCTGGCGCTGAGCAGCTTATTCCAGAATATCTCCTTGCCCTCGTCAACCAGGGGGTCGACGCAATAAATCGACGGGCCTGCCGAAATTTGTACCAGGCAGAGTTCCGCGAAGTAGGTTTTCTCGCGCATGAACTCGGTGTCCACACCGAATTTGGTGTGGCCGGACAGGTCGCTGACGAGCGTGTCGGGTTGATCGACGAACAGGTAATCGGGCATTTTGGGAGATTAACATGCGATGATCTGCAACGTGCTATCTCTGCTTCGGACAATTTTCGACATCATCCTGCTTCGGAAAGGACCGGAGGCGCTGCCGAGTGCGCCGGTCATTTTCTTTATTGCCGTCGCGCTATGGGTGTTATCCAGTGTGGGCGCCTGGATCTCGGTTGATAACTATACCGGAAGCACGTTTCTGGTCGGATTTCTGATCAGCGCCGTAGGCTTTATAATTTACGCCTTGTTGATCAATGCAGCGGGCAAGGCCGAGCGAATTCGACAAAGCCTCAGCGCGATTATTGCCTGCGGTGCGGTCATCAGTTTCGCTGTACTGATCGTTGAAGCGGTGCTGCCCCTTTTCCTCGGCAAAGAGCATGTCAGCGCAATCATCACCATCATGTTGCTGTGGTCTGTTCCGGTGGAAGGACATATTATCGCCCGTGCAATCGACCGGCTCTGGTATGTCGGTCTGGTCGCTGCGTCGACGGTCTTCATCGTGCAACTGTTCCTGCTGGCGTCTCTCGGTCCGGTCATCGACCCGCAACCGCCGTCCGCAAACGAGGCAGTCGCACAGCCAGCCTGAGGGAACATGCACATACATATCCTGGGAATTTGCGGAACATTCATGGGCGGGGTTGCCGCGCTGGCGCGTGCTGCCGGATACCGGGTTACCGGCTGCGATCGAAACGTCTACCC
>DDIP01000254.1:1449-3713 GCA_002338605.1 Proteobacteria bacterium UBA1847
CTACCCGCCGATGAGCACCCAGCTCAAGGAACTCGGTATTGAAATCCATGAAGGTGTCGATGCGGCGCAACTCGGTGTTGGTCCGGATTGCGTGGTGGTCGGCAATGTGATGAGTCGTGGTGTCGATGTGGTAGAAGCAATGTTGAATAACAAGCTTCGTTATACGTCAGGTCCGCAGTGGCTGGCTGAGAATGTGTTGCACGATCGCCACGTGATCGCAGTGGCAGGAACACACGGTAAGACGACGGCTGCCAGCATGCTCGCCTGGATACTGGAAGTCGCAGGATTGTCGCCGGGATTCCTGATTGGCGGTATCCCGACCAATTTCGGTACTTCTGCACGCTTCGGAGAATCGAAATATTTTGTCGTCGAGGCTGATGAGTACGACACCGCATTTTTCGACAAGCGTGCAAAGTTCGTGCACTACCGACCGCGAACGGTTGTGCTGAACAATCTCGAATTCGACCACGCCGATATCTACAAGGACATGGACGCGATTCTTTGGCAATTCCACCAGTTACTGCGAATGGTTCCGGGTGACGGGCTGATCATCTCGAATAGCAAGGATGCGAATCTGGAAAAGCTGTTCAGGATGGGATGCTGGACACCGGTTCAGACGTTCAGCACAGACAATGGTGCCGACTGGGTGGCGACGTTTGCCGACAAACTGGAGCGCCGTATCGACGTGCGAAACCCGTCCGGAAAAATCGCCGAAACCCGCTGGCAACTGGGTGGCATTCACAATCTCGAGAACGCGGTCGCAGCGATTGCGGCGGCTTCCTCCCTTGGCGTTGCTTTTGACGTAGCGGTTGACGCGATGTCGAGATTCGAAGGTGTGAAGAGGCGTATGGAACGGACGGCGACGGCTGGCGATATCGCGATTTACGATGATTTTGCGCATCACCCAACTGCAATCCGGAAGACGATTGCGTCGATGCGACAGCGCTTTCCAGGTCGGCGCATTGTTGTCGCGATCGAGCCACGTTCAAACACCATGAAAATGGGTATTCACAACGATACGCTCGCTGACAGCCTCGCTGCAGCGGACCGCATCTGGATGTATCGTCCACCCGATATGGGTGACGCGCTTGTCGAATCCCTGGCGCCGCTCGGCAAGAAACTCAGCTTGCACAACGACTATGACGATCTCGTCAGCTCGATGTCCAGGAAAGTCCAGGGTGGCGACCAGGTCGTGTTCATGAGTAACGGCGGATTCGGGTCAGCACGACAAACGCTAACCGCGCTGCTGCAAA
Organism: Proteobacteria bacterium UBA1847; assembly: GCA_002338605.1. Taxonomy (GTDB): domain Bacteria; phylum Pseudomonadota; class Gammaproteobacteria; order Steroidobacterales; family Woeseiaceae; genus UBA1847. The sequence goes on from DDIP01000254.1 coordinate 2,703, forward strand.
GAACGCGCGGCGGTTGATCTCGGCCTATACTCGGGTTGTGCAGGTACCAATTTTTCCACTGAATGCCGTCTTGTTTCCCGATGGGCCTCTGCCGCTCAGGGTTTTCGAGCCGCGCTATCTCGACATGGTCAGTCGCTGTCTCAAGACCGACCAGCCATTCGGCGTCCTTCTGATTCGCGATGGCAACGAAGTCGGGATGGCAACGACCTACGAAGTTGGCACGCTGGCCAGAATTTCAGACTGGTACCAGGGCAGTGACGGTATTCTGGGAGTGACGGCGATTGGTGAGCAGCGCTTTCGCATGACCGCGTGCGAGCGGCAGTCTGATGGTTTGAACATTGGTGACATTGAGTTGCTCGAATCCGAACCGTTCGTGCCATTGCCGGAGCATTATCAACCGCTGAAACACATCCTGGCGAATGTGTTGGACGATCTGGGACGACTTTACGAATCCCAATTGCGCCGCTATGACGATGCCTCCTGGCTAACGTACCGGTTTCTTGAGGTTCTGCCCATCGATCTCACCGAGAAACAAAAATGCCTGGAGGAAGACAATGCAGCGCGGCGCCTGAGGCTGATCGGCCGGTTGCTCAATGCCGTTCGCGAACCTGCCTGAGGTTTCAAAGGCTGTCAAATACCCTGGCGGCGGCGGCTATCGTCGCATCGATATCAGCGTCGCTGTGAGCTGCTGACACAAATCCTGCCTCGAAAGCTGATGGTGCTAGGTAAACGCCTTCGTTCAGCATGCCGTGGAAGAACTTTCTGAATCGTTCGACATCGGCCGCAGCGACGTCGGCAAAGCTCGTGACTTTATCCACATCAGTAAATACCAGGCCAAACATGCCGCCGCGGTAATCTGCCGCCATCGCGACGCCGGCATTTTTCGCTGCCGTTGCGAGACCCTCAACCAGGCGTTGGGTCCTGTTGCCCAGCGCTTCATAAAATCCGGCAGTGTCGATTGCCTCCAGCGTCGCGAGCCCAGCCGCCATTGCCACAGGATTGCCGGATAAT
>DDIP01000254.1:3805-4122 GCA_002338605.1 Proteobacteria bacterium UBA1847
CCACAGGATTGCCGGATAATGTACCCGCCTGGTAAACCGGGCCGTCAGGCGCGAGGCTGGCCATGATGTCGGCACGGCCGCCGAAAGCTGCCGCCGGCATTCCACCGCCGACGATTTTCCCGAGCGTAGTCAGGTCGGGGGTGATGTTGAATACGGCCTGCGCACCGCCCTTGGCGACGCGAAATCCGGTCATCACTTCGTCAAATATCAGGATCGATCCTGAGTCGGTGCACAAAGTGCGCAGGGCTTCATGAAAGCCGGGTACTGGCGAGACCATGTTCATGTTGCCGGCGATGGGTTCGACGATCACACAGGCA
>DDIP01000401.1:0-2035 GCA_002338605.1 Proteobacteria bacterium UBA1847
AAAAGATCGGTAAGTACGTCATCATCAACAAGATCGGAAAGGGCAGCACAGGAATGGTCTACCTGTCTCACGACCCTTACTATCGCCGCGACGTCGCGATCAAGGTCTACAACACTGAGGAAGATGCCGACGCGGAACGCGCACGTGTTGCGCGAAAAATGTTTTTCAATGAAGCACACATGGTCGGCATGCTGCAGCACCCGAACATCATGCCAATCTATGACGCCGGCGAGGAAGACGGCGCTTACTACGTTGTAACGGAACACATCCAGGGTGCTCGTACACTGGCCGCCTATTGCCGCCCCGACAACCTGCTGCGGGTCGATGATGTTGTCGAAATCATCTATAAGTGTGCCAAGGCTTTGCACTACGCACACGGGCGCGGCGTTATTCACCGCGATATCAAACCCTCGAACGTCATGCTCACCATCGATAATGATGTACGGATCATTGACTTCGGAATTGCAATTGTCAGCGATTCGGAAATTTCGCGCATCGAGGGCATTGCAGGATCCCCAAGTTACATGTCACCGGAACAGGTCCAGTCTGAAGAATTGACGCCACGATCCGACCTGTATTCTCTCGGCGCTGTGATGTACGAACTGCTGACCGGTTTCCGCCCGTTCCGCGCCGACAACCTGTCAAAGCTGTTGCACCAGATTGTCTATGCAACACCGCCGCCGATTCACACCTATCGCGATGATCTGCCAGAAGCACTCGAACAGGTTGTCATGACGACGATGCAGAAAGAGCCGAACAAGCGCCTCTCGACCGGCAACGCAATGGCAGCAGAATTAACGCGCGTCTACAAAGACCTGCGACAGAAGTACGATAGCCTCGATAACCAGGAGCATTTCGACCTGCTTCGAACACTGACGTTTTTCCACGAATTCTCGCACGCTGAAATATGGGAAGTACTGCGCGCCTCCGACTGGCACGAGTACCAGGACAATGAAGACATTGTCCGCGAGGGTGAGGTCGACGATCGCTTCTACATCATTGTCGCGGGCTCGGTTCGCGTGCAGGCGAACGGCAACAACCTGGGCAAGCTTTCAAACGGTGACTGCTTTGGCGAAACCAGCTACGTTCGTGGCGCCCGTCGTCAGGCATCTATTTGCGCCGACGGCCAGGTGACCATCCTCAGAGTCAGCTCGACACTGATGGAGCAGGTATCTTCGGCTTGTCAGCTCAGGTTCAATAAGGTCTTCCTGCGATCGCTGATCACGCGGCTGCAGGGCACCGGCGGCGCCAACACCTAGACCATCCATTAGGCAATACGCCCGGATTCTCGCTACACTGCCCCATTGTTTGAACCTGGGGTATCCGATGTCCAAGTCAATTGCCGGCCTGCTGGCCCTACTGTTTTCTGTTTCGTCGATGGCGCAGAACCTGAGTGCTGTAGTTCAAAAGGACTACGATCAGCACCTTGCGGGCCTGTTTGATTACTTTCATCGCAATCCGGAGCTTTCGACCGTCGAGCATGAGACCGCGCGCCGCATGGCGCTGGAGTTGAGTCTTGCAGGCTTCGAGGTTACTGAAGGCGTCGGTGGGACCGGTGTCGTCGCAATCATGAAAAATGGTGAAGGACCGCTGGTCATGATGAGGGCGGACATGGACGGTTTGCCGGTCGAAGAAAAATCCGGCCTGCCGAATGCATCGCGTGCGCAACAGAAGGATCCGATTACCGGCAACATGGTCTACACGATGCACGCTTGTGGTCATGATGTGCATATCACCAGCCTGGTTGGTACCGCACGCCTGATGGCAGCGCAGAAGGACCAATGGAAGGGCACGCTGATGCTTGTCGTCCAGCCCGCCGAAGAGCGGGTGCTGGGTGCGCAGGCAATGCGCGACGATGATATCTGGGGTCGTTTCGGCACACCGGACTACGCGCTGGCATTCCACGTGTCGTCCAGTGACGTTGCCGGCATAATCAATGTGTCAGAAAGCCCCTATGCTGGCGCGGACACCGTCGATATCGTTATCCATGGCGTTGGTGCGCATGGTGCGAGTCCGCATCGCGGCAAGGACCCGA
>DDIP01000401.1:2128-2615 GCA_002338605.1 Proteobacteria bacterium UBA1847
ATCGCGGCAAGGACCCGATCGTCCTGGGCAGCCAGATCGTGCTCGCCTTGCAAACGCTGGTCTCGCGTGAGTTGGCGCCGCGCGACCCGGGCGTAGTGACGGTCGGTTCGTTTCATGCTGGCACCAAGCACAACATCATTTCCGACCGGGCACATTTGCAGCTTACGGTTCGCAACACCAGCGCTGAAACGCGTGAAATTCTGCTAAGCGGCATCAAACGCATTGCCGAGAATATGGGCCGTGTTGCCGGGCTGCCCGAAGACAAGCTTCCGGAAGTCACTGTTTCGAACGAGAACGTGCCGCCCACGGTGAATGATGCGGCGCTGACTCGTCGGCTCAAGCAGGCCTGGGCCGAATCCATGGGCGATGACGCCGTCGTGGACATTCCACCCAAAGGCATGGGTGCCGAGGACTTCCCGTTCTTCACAGTGAACCCTGATATTTCAAGTGTTTACTGGGCTATTGGCGGCACACCACAGGCCGATTT
>DDIP01000022.1:0-325 GCA_002338605.1 Proteobacteria bacterium UBA1847
GTATCAGGTTGTAGGCCTGGAAAACAAAGCCGATTTTTCGAAGACGCAGCTCCGCCAGCGCGCCTTTTGAGAGATTGTCGATACGCTGTTCGTCAATATAGACCTCACCACTGTCCGGAATGTCCAGACCGCCGATCGCGTTCAGTAATGTCGTTTTACCGCCACCCGACGGCGCCGAAAGACAGACGAAGCCACCTTTGGCGATATCGATACTGACGTGATCGAGCGCCTTGATATCCTGGTCACCCTGGCGATACGTTTTACACAAATCCACACATCGAACTGCAGTCATCTTTAAACCTTTGTAATGGCTTCCACCGGCTCG
>DDIP01000022.1:447-13119 GCA_002338605.1 Proteobacteria bacterium UBA1847
AGCGCGAGGCACGCCAGGCTGGCGAGAGGGTGGCCAGGAATCCGAGTATCAATACAATGGTGCTGGCGAGAATCATGTCCTCGATATGAAACTTCGGATACAGAACACTCGAAGCACCCATCATCTCCATTCCCTGCGCGACGATCGAAATATCAATACCATCCTCCAGCGGCAGAATTGTCGCCCACGCAAGAAAATTGCCGATAGCAAGGCCGAGCGTCAGCAACATCATCGATTCAACGATTATCTGGCCAAGGATGGCGGCAGGTTTCATGCCAAGGGCCAGCATCAGGCCAATTTCGCGTACACGTTCAAATACGGCCATGACCAGCGTGTTGACAAGCCCGAACGAGAGCGCTAGAAAAATTACGATTATCCAGACAAAAACGAAACCGTCCATCGTCTTGAGCATGGTGCCGAGGTACGTATCGATTTCGTACCAGCGCTGTACTGCTACCGAATCGTCCAGCGCAGCAGAGACCTCGGCATATATTCCCTCAACATTCCTGTAGTCGTCGCCAAAGAAGATGGCTTCTGTACTCACGTCTCCGATGCCGAGCATTGCCTGCGCCGTCGATCGTCCGATGTAGGCGTAGGCCTCCTCTACCGAGACCGGGTCGGCCGTGTACAAACCAACGATTCGAAAGCCACGGTCTGCGATTTCGTTGTCCGGGTCCTGGGTCATAATGACAATTCGCTTGCCCGGCCCGGTCTCGAGCGTCGCAGCGAGCTTCTTGCCGATGACAATACCCTGGTCGTTGGCATCCTTGAGGAATCTGCCGTCGACATCGCTGTAGTCGAAAAACGAGAAGTGCTGCTCCGCGACGGGATCGACACCCAGCAAAGTCACAGCGCGTGATTCGCGTTCGCTGCTGATGACTGCAGGAACGCGAACACGGCTGGCCCATTCCGCGAGTTCCAGCGCCGCGAATTTCCGCTTAAGTGTCGCATCGGAATACGGCAGCGGATTACTGATACTCGGATCGTCGAGAAAATCCGGATGATGGGCCTGCACATGCCCCGGAAGAATTTTAATACTGTCGCTGACCATTTGATCTACCATGCCGCGCGTCAAAGACGTCATGAAAATCATCGCCCAGACGCCGACGGCAATGGCGCTCAGCATGATGTATGTCCGACGGTGATTGCGCCACAGATTGCGCCACGCCAGTCGCAGCAGGATTGCAAGCATGCGCATCAGGCCACCCTCATCGAATCGACCGGGTTTTGCCAGTTCAGGCGAACGGCCGGATAGATCGCTGCGACCAGCGTGAAAGCGAACACGATCGCCGGACCACCGAACAGAGTGAGCAAACTGACTTTCGGGTACATTCGCGCCGGAAGGTTGAACTGTGCGGCCATCTCATCCATACCGGGGAAGACAACGCCGTTGCTGCTGAACCAGGCGGTCAGCAAGCCACCCGCAACGGCTCCGAGCAACAGGCCTATCGATCCCATCAGCGCTGTCTCCAGCAACACCAAGCGGCCCAGTTTGCCCGGCCGGAGCCCCAGTGCCATAACGATGCCGAACTCCCGGGTGCGCTCAAGCACCGACATCAACTGCGTATTCAAAACACTGAACGACACCAGGATGACGAGAATGAAATACATGAAAAATGAGCTGGCCATGTCAGCCTGGATTGCCTGCTTCAGTCCTGGCTGCAGTTCATTCCAGTCAAGTACGGCCAGGTTTGAATCTGGCGGCAGCAAGCCGGTTACTTGCGGCATCAGTGCAGGAATCATGTCCCGATCGTCTGCGACGATCACGATCTGGTGGCCCGCACCGTCCATGAAAAACGTTTCCTGAAACAGGCCGATAGGTATCTGGGCGATTGAGCGATCGATGTCTTTAACGCCGCTGTCGAAGATACCAACGACCGTAACAACGGTCGCAGCAAACGAGCCGTCAAGCCCACTGCCGAGCAAGGTCAGTTCATCGCCAATTCCTGCGCGGAGATTTCTCGCCAGCACACGGCCAACGACGATCTCGGTGGCATCGTCCGAGGCCAGGTAGCGCCCTTCATCGACGAGGCCGGGGACGCTGGAAACCTGCGGCTCGAACGCTGCTTCGACACCAAGAATGGCAATTCCAAAACTGCGGTCCTCGCTGGAGACCAGGGCGAATGTCGAGCCGCGCGCGGCAACCTGCACATGGGCGAGCTGCTCGCGAAACGAATGCGCCAACGGCAGAATGTCGGGCACTGTCTGGCGCATTTTTTGTTCGTCCTTGAATCCGGGCGCCTGCACCTGCATATGCCCTGTGAACAGTTTGAGGGAGTTGTCGATCATGAGACCGTACATGCCCAGTTGCAGCGACATCATGAAGACCAGCAACATGTTGGCAAATACCATTGCACCTGTCGTAAGCCAGGTTCGGCGTGGCTGTCGCCAGAGGTTCCGCCATGCCAGTCTCAGGACAATACTCACAGGTGTCAGTCGCGCGGGTTTCTTAAGCTCGAACGTGTAAACAACGAATCTGGCAGGTCGACATCGTAGTCAACCTTAATGACTACCAGCTCTGTCCACTCATCGGGATCGTCTGCTTTGACCATGCGTTGCCGGGTGGCAATCGTACGGCCGCCCATCTCTCCAATGTCCAGGGTCTTGAGCTCTTTTACCAGCGCGTTGTCCTGGTCGAAAAACGAATGTTTCAGGACGATATGATCTTCACGAATCCTGAGCACCTCCCGGCCCCACACCACGGCGGCGTTCTCGAGCGGTATCGATTCAATTTCATACACAGTGACAGAGTCGACTTCCGACGTACCGAGAATCCGATGATCGTAGTCGTCGACAATTTCATCGGTACGCGAGACATCTTTATTCGAGAAGTCCGACCCCATCCAACTCTGTCCCATCATAGAGGACGGAATCCTGATGACACGATTGATCTTCGGCGAATAGGACCACATGTTCTTGTCGTCAGTCAGCGTGCCATTGCCGCGATCCTTTTTTGGCTCAAGAACCCGCACCAGCGATTGATCCTGTCCCTTGGTCCAGGCGCTCATCGTCATCGACCGCTCCCAGTCCGGGCGGTGAATCGTCATCGTCATTTCGGAATAGGAAGAAACACCGCGCCAGTGATCGATCGCATCGCGAACGATTTTGCGCGCATCAACTTCTTCAGACTCTGCCGCCAGAGGTGCCAGCATCAACAGGAACAGTAAATACGGCCGTCTCATTTACGCCGCTTCGGTGGTCTGGCTCTTGATTTCGTGTACCGCATCACGTTCCGAGCCGATCAGGATCGCGAGCCAGCGCGTGCGATCGTCGCTCTCGAGCGCGAGCTTCAGTGTCATTGTCAGCGGTACCGACAATAAGAGACCCACCGGACCAAAAACCCACCCCCAGAAAACCAGGCCGACGAAAACGACCAGCGGCGAGATGCCGACGCCATAGCCCATCAGCCTGGGCTCAATGATGTTGCCGAAAGCGACGTTAATCGCCGCGAATCCAATTGCCGTAGCTCCGGCTGCGCCGGGCCCAAGCTGCACGAGCGCAAGCAGCACTGCGGGGACCGCCGCAATGATCGAACCGATGGTCGGTACATAATTGAGCAGGAATGCCAGCATCGCCCAAAGCAAGGGAAAGTCGAGCTCAAGCGACCACGTCAGCAGCCCCGCGCAGGCGCCGGTCGCAATACTGACAATCGTTTTAATGCCCAGGTAGCGACCGAGGTTTTGCAGAAATGCGCGCGGGCGCTCCAGCGAATTCTCGCTGTGCCCGAACGCCGCCTCGATCTTGGTGCCGACACTCGAAGCTTCGAGCAGCATGAATATCATCGTGAAGATGATGAGGAAGACATTGGTCAGGACGTCTTTCAGGCTGTTGAGAATGGTCGCGACCAGCCCCATGACCCAACCCGGGTTTATCATCTTGCGCAGGCTTTCCTCCGACGCGTCGATATTGAGCGTCTCGACAAGGAAATTCAGGACACCACCGACAATAACGCCGAGGCGCTGCTGATAGCCCGGGACAGCGGCTGTAAAATCTGCGATTGAACTGCCAAGGACCAGGCCGACGACGGCCAGCAACAACATGATGCCGCTAACGATGATCAGTGCAGCGAGAAAGCTCGGGACCCGCTTGCTCTGCAGCCACAGCATCGGCCGCACCGTAATCAGGGCAAGAAAAGCAGCGATCAGGAAAGGAACCAGCAGTACCTTCGCCATCTGCATGCCGTAGATTATGACGATCACCGCAGCAGAGGTGACTGCCGCAGATCCCTTGTTTTCAGTCAGAGCGTTCAAGTCGCTGATGATCGCACACAAAAACGCCTGCCGCGATATACGTCCTGGTTACTTCGAACCTCGTGGCGTGTAGCTGTCCGCCTCCTCCGGCTGTATTTGCTGAATCTTGATCGTCCAGCGCGCCAGCGTAGAGCTGATTCTCAGTTGGTACTTGCCGGCCTCGTTAAAAAGTTTCAGTCCATTACCGCGACGCTTGGTATGCAGAACGCGACCGACATGGCGTCCCGAGGGCGCCTCGACCAGCGTAATGTCAAGGGCCACAAGTTGCTCGAAGTCGCCGTCAAGACGCCAGTCGAGCAGCCAGGGTGATTCCACCGTGAAAACGGCCGTCGTCGAGTTGCCAGTACCGCGAAATTCGCGGACGGTTTCAGCCGCGTCTGCGCCAAGCGCAACGAACAGCAAGGCAAGTGTTGTAAACAATTTTTGCATTCTCGTATCCATTCAACAGCAGAAGTTTCCCGCACCTGTTCATGCTAGCAGCCTCCCGGCAGGCTGCCGATCCACTCTTTCATCAACTGAACCGCTTCTACGTGCACCGTGCTTCGCCCCAGTTCCGGCATCGCGATTGCCGGGTCAGTGTGTTCCATTCTGTACACGAGTATCGATTCGTCCGGCCGTCCCGGGTAGATATCGTACAGGCGATCTCCGCTGCCCCGGCCTACGGCCGTCGGTGATTTGCAGATGCCGAAATTTCGATCCATCGGCGCGTCGAAATTCAAATGCAATCCCGACGTATCAGCCGCTCCGGCGGCGTTGTGGCAGTGCGCGCAGTTGATATCCAGGTAGGCCCTCGCGCGTCCATCCACCGAGCCATCACCCGCATTTGACCACATCGCGGCACGAGGCGGTTTTGCACTCACCTCTCTCAGGACTCCGCTGCTTGCCCAATGTTCAATTTGCTTGTCCCGATTCAGATGCCTCGCTTTGAGTCCGATCGGGCGAATCTCAGCACTGCTGTGATCCGGTGCATGGCAATTGGCGCATTGATTTGCGTCGGGGATCACGTAAACAAAGCTTTGTTTGTCATCGCCGGCGACAAGCGTCAGTGTTTTGACATCGCCGGCAATTTCAAGCCAGGCCTCGGTTTGCTCCGCATTCCAGACGTAAGGGAAGGCGCGCCAGCCGCTTTCATATCGCACCAGCAGCCGCGTTTCGACCAGCAGGTAATCATCGAGATTGATTTGCCCGTGTTCGTCAGGGTCTGCTTCACGATCAATACCGAGCACTTCCTGATTGCTCGGAGTCCAACCCGGCGACTTCTCATAGTGAAAGGTCTTACTGACGATCGTGCCCACGGGAAATTCAAATTCATCGTTCGCGTCGTAGATCGCCTGGCCTCCCGCGGGCAACCAAATACTACGAAGCTTCAGGGCATAATCTGAAAACAACGCCGTGTTCAGCTCATACGGCAGTATCTCGTCGTTGAACTCGGCGTATTCCCCGTCCGAAAGAATCACTCCCCACTCGCTGAGTCGCTCCGGCACCCGGGTCTCGGCGTGCAGCACGACCGGCACATCCTGTTTGCCGCAGGCCGGGAGCACGACAGCAATCAGGATCATGAGAATCAGGCGAAGCATCAACTGCCCAGGGGGGGCTCCAGAACGACGGCCGGCAGTTTTTCATGCTGGCAGGCGTGCTGCGAATCACCAACGACGACATTTTCGCTGTCGTTCGCAAGATCAACGTTCAGGACTTTTGCCGCGCCGTTGTCAACACAAATTGCAGCGCTAGAAACCAGCTTGCCGTTGGCATCCACTTTGTCCGGGTTGACGTAGCCGTCCCAGAGCACATCCGGAAAGCGGCCGCCAAGTCCGAACAAATAGGCTTTGAGTGCTTTCAGCTCGAGTCCGTCCGGCGATGAACCGCCGCCCGAGAATCGGTTTCCATAGATGTAAATCGTCTCCGGGTAGGGATCGTAGTTCGGAGCAGACTCTTCCTTGCCGAAGTACCCGGTCGCAAAATAGCTGGCGATAATGATATTTGCCGTGTTGTTATCAGCAATATCGTTATCGAATATTTCGACCTTGTCGTTTGAGTTCACCACGATGCCGGAGCCAGCGGGCACGCTTGCAACCGGCGTGCCTTCCGCTCCAAAATTTTCGGTGTTGTTGTTCGATATTGTATTTTTGTAGACGCGTGTACTGTGACCGAGCTGCGGCAAGGCCGGCATGTTGAACACCAGGATGCCGCCGGTGTTGTTGACGACTGTGTTGCCATACACATCGGCGTCGAATGAGTTTTCAATTTCGATACCAGCGACATTAAATTGCGCGCGGTTATTTCGAACAACGATATTCTTCGACTGCCCGACGTAAATACCGGCATCCGATGACGCAATCGCCACACATTCCTCGACCAGCACATTCTCGGTCTGCACCGGGTAAATGCCATAGGCGCCATTGCTCTCGTCCGGACCGTTTGTCCATTCGGTTCGCACGCGGCGAATTACGATGTTCCTGCCTTCATTGACTTTAAGACCGTCGCCGGGCGTATCTTCTATTGCAAGGTCTTCAATCGTGAAATCGCTCGCATTGACCAGCAATCCTTCCGCACCCTGCACCTGATTTCTGAACGACAGGATCGTCTTATCCATTCCGGCACCACGAATCGTCACGCCGGAGACGTTGAGCGACAACGCACGATTGAGGTCGTATGTCCCGGCGGGAATTTCAATCACGTCGCCGGGCTTCGCATTGATGAATTTTGTCTGCAGCTCTTTCTGGAAAGCACTGGGTCCCGCATCGTCTGCAGGTGGTGTGTCCCTGCTACAGGCCGCCACGCTCAGCGTGGCAAGCAGGATGAGGCAAAGTCTTGCCATGAATAGTCTCGTCAGTGAGGATCGCGAAAGTATAGTACGCGCACATTGCAGGCGCATCAGTGCGATCCGTTATCGTTGGCGTTTACAGTCCCGCTCCCACTCAGGCTCGCCCTGGAAACGCTCAACCAGGAAGTCGATAAAGGCTCTGACGCGAAGCGAAAGATGCCGGGTCGGCGGATACACCACGTACGCGGGTGACGCCGGCCAGTCATACTCAGTCAGTATCGGCACCAGGGCGCCACTGCGAATCGCCTGCGATGCGATAAACATCGGCTGCATGATCAAGCCTGCGCCGAGTGCCGCAGCATTGCAAAGATAATCTCCGCTACTCGCCCTCATCACGCTTTTGACCTTAAGATTTCTTTGTTTGCCGTCCGCATCGCGATACATCCACGTATTCGGTTCTGCAAGGTTTGAAAAGACAAGGCACCGATGCTCCTGGAGATCATCCGGCGTTCGTGGCTCGCCGTGCACCGACAGGTAGTGCGGCGATGCGGCAACGACGGAGCGGCTCTCAAACAGGCGGCGTGCAATCAGCGATGAATCCTCAAGATGGCCGATACGCAGTGCGCAATCAAAATTGTTGTCAATCAGATCAACGCGGCGATCGTTGAGGTCCAGGTCGAATTCGATTTGCGGATGCTGCCTGTTAAACGCTGCGATCGGTTTGCTCATGTGGCGCACGCCGAAGGACAGCGGCAAGGCAACCCTCAGCGTTCCGCGGAGTTCGCCGTGCTGTCGCTGCACGCCAGCCTCGGCCTCTTCGAGATCCGCAAGTATTCGCTTGCCGTGCTCATAGAAGCCACGGCCTGCGTCCGTCAGGCTCAATACCCGGGTCGTGCGATGCAGAAGCTGGACCCCGAGGCGCGCCTCGAGGCCCGAGACCCGGCGACTGACCGCCGATTTTGCCGCATCAAGGCGCCCCGCCGCCGCAGTAAAGCTGCCGGTGTCGACGACGGCAACAAAGGCCTGAAACTCCTCAAATTTGTTCATATTGTTGCGATAACTGGAACATACTAATAACAGCATCATTATTTATCACGAATTTGATAACAGTGAAACTGTCGGTCCGGGCCCTGCATCTCGCGCTATCATTCGTCGGCATTGATGATGTCGGGATTATTGCGGTGACGGGTGCGGATACGGCGTCCGTGAATCGAGCCCATGCGAGAATTGCCGATCTCATTCATCTTTCGGCCAGGGTGCCCAATGGCAACCCGGGCGCGTGAAAATCAGGAGCAGAACATTGATGGAGATTATTCCCTCAGCGACTCGCGGCAGCGCCGATCACGGCTGGTTGAAAGCAAAGCATACGTTTTCTTTTGCCGGCTATTACAATCCCGAGCGCGTGCAGTTCGGGCCGCTGCGTGTCATTAACGAAGATCGTATCGCGCCGGGACAGGGCTTTGGCCTGCACCCTCACAAAGACATGGAAATCCTGACCTACCCTATTTCGGGTTCGATCGAACACAAGGACAACCTCGGCAACGGCACCGTCATTCGTGCCGGGGACGTGCAGCGCATGACGGCGGGTCGTGGTGTCCAGCACAGCGAATTCAATCATTCGAAAACCGACGAGCTGCACCTGCTGCAGATCTGGATCTTTCCCGAGCAAAAAGATCTCGATCCGGGTTACGAACAGACGGCTTTCTCACGCGAGCAAAAGCTGAACCAGCTTCGACTGATCGCATCTCGCGACGGGCGCGACGGTTCAGTGACGATTCACCAGCGCGCTGACATTTACGCGAGTGTCCTGGAGACCGGCAACAGCGTTCTGCACGCCGTTGAGGGCGACCACAAGATTTTCGTCCAGGTTGTCAGCGGCAAGCTCCTGCTGAATGAGCAGACCTTAAGTGCGGGCGATGGCGTGCAAATCGAGGGCGAGAATCGGTTGGCGATCAAGGCTAAGATGGATGCCGAGTTTTTGTTGTTCGACATGGGCTAGGCGTCCTGCATGAAGCGCACCTTTGTTTTTGTCCTGGTTGTTGCCTTCGCCGCCTGTGATGACGGCGAGTCGGCTTCGGGCACCTCGCCGCCGCCCGCCGGCGTTTTGCGAATATCCAAAGTCCAGGGCTCCGGTGATGCCAGTCCGTTTGATGGACAGACGGTTACTGTGTCCGGAATCGTCAGTGGTGATTTTCAGGACACTGATGCTGACACGACACGCGACCTCGGCGGTTTTTACCTGCAGCAGGAAACTCCCGATTCGAATGCGCTGTCTTCGGAAGGCATATTCGTATTCGACGGCAACCATTCTGTGGCAGACGTCAGTATCGGCGACCGCGTCGAAGTCACCGGTGTTGTCGGAGAGTATTACGGCGAGACACAGATCAGGGCAACGTCTGTCGCTGTTGTCGGTAGTGGCACGATTCAGCCGATCGATGTAAATCTTCCGGCAAGCGGTGTGGTGACAAATTCAGATGGTGAGCCCGTCGCAGATCTCGAGCGCTACGAGGGAATGCTCGTTCGCTTTCCACAGGTGCTGACCATCAGAAGCCTGCGGTTTCTCGAACAGTTCGGTGAGGTCGGCCTCTCACAGGGTGGGCGCATCTTCCAGTTCACCAACGACAATGTCCCGGATGCCGCAGCGTATGCTGCGCATGTGAACGCGATTGCTGCGCGCACGATTGTGCTCGATGATGGGCAGCGATCGGCCTTCCCGGCGCCGATTCCATACCTGTCTGCAGGCTCTTCCCCATCCTATTCTATTCGAGTCGGCGACTCGATCAGCGGCGCAACCGGCAACCTTCGTTATTCCCGCGGCAGCGGCGGCGGCGGAGACGAAACCTGGCGCCTGATGCCAGCCAAAGCACCCGTATTCAGCAGCGACAACCCACGCCCCGACGCACCCACCCGGATGGGGACGACTCGCGTCGCCAGCGCGAATGTATTGAATTTTTTTTCCGGTATCGACGATGGTCAGCCGACTTGCGGACCTGTCGGTACTGACAATTGCCGCGGCGCCGACAGCGCTGCCGAACACAATCGCCAGACTGCGAAAATCAGCACTGCATTGGCGATCATGTCTGCCGATATCGTCGGCTTGATCGAACTTGAGAACAACACGAGGGCATCAATCAGCGCACTGGTCAATGCGCTGAACGAACGAGTCGGTGCGATCCGGTATGCGTTCGTCGATACCGGAAGCATCGGTGACGACGCGATCAAGACCGGCTTCGTTTACGATGTAACGAAGATAAAACTCAGTGGACCATTTGCACTGCTCGATAAATCCGTGGATTCGCGATTCGATGATTCGCGCAATCGTCCGGCTCTGGCGCAGACCTTCGAAGTGCAAAGCAGTGGCGCGAAATTGACTGTCATCGTGAATCATCTCAAATCGAAAGGGTCGAGTTGTGATACGGACGGTGACCCGAATACCGGTGACGGCCAGGGCAACTGCAATGTCATACGCCGTGATGCGGCGGCTGCGATTGCTGACTGGAATGCAACAGACCCGACCGGAAGTGGTGATCCCGACTTCCTGGTCATCGGTGACCTCAATGCCTACAGGATGGAAGATCCACTGACCGCGTTAAAAGACGGTGGTTTGATCAACCTGCTTTCGAACACACACGAACCGTACTCATTCAATTTCGATGGTCAATCCGGCGCTCTCGATCATGCACTGGCAACCGCCAGTCTCGCCGGACAGGTGACACAAACCGTCGAATGGCATATCAACTCCGACGAGCCGGCATTGCTTGACTACAACCTCGAAAATGGCCGGAATGCGGCGTTGTTCGACCCCGATTCGCCGTATCGGGCCGCCGATCACGATCCAATTATTGTGGATTTCAACCTGACAGACTGAGGAGACCTATTGCGGCGACGGGGGCGCAAACCCGTCAATTCGCAATGCTCGTGCGCGCACCGGCGCACAAGACCGTCGATTCGTGTCATTATGCGCGTCTGAAACCGGGGCGATTCAGTCTCGTGTTCCTAGCCGACAATAACAATCAATAAGCGGTGACCTGGTGGCCAACTCAGAAGCGTCCAAAAGACACCTCGTTCGTGCACTGACACTGATACCGGCCGCCGCCATCATCCTTGCAAATATCATCGGGACTGGCGTCTTCGTCAAGGCGCGCGTGATGACCTGCAATGTCGGCAGTCCGGAGATGGTCCTGACAGTGTGGTTGCTTGCCGGTCTGCTCACCCTGGCCGGCGCGCTCGTCTACGCCGAACTCGGCGCGATGATGCCGCGTTCGGGCGGTGAATTTAATTTCATCGGCGCAGCGTTCGGGCGACGCTGGGCATTTCTTTACGGGTGGACCAAGACCGTCGCGCTCGGTGCCTCTGTCGCTGCCGCCGCGATCATCATGGTCATCTTCTTGAACGACTTTACCGGCGGCTCGCTACCGCCCCTGGCATTGCAGATCCTGCCCTTCCTGGTGATCGCCGTTTCCACCTTCATCAACTTTCTGACGGTTCGATCCAGCGGCCAGTTTGTTACCGTACTGACCAGCATCAAAATCGCACTTGTCCTTCTCGTTGGCCTCGGCGCGTACTTGCTGGCCGATGGCTCGTGGAGCAATTACGCATTGGCCGGTGCAGCAGGTACCTGCGAGGGCGTACCCGACACGGCAAAACTTGGCATCAGCGGCTTCGGTGCGGCGATGCTCGGCGCGCTCTGGGGCTACAACGGATGGGCGATCATTGCGTCACTTGGCGGTGAAATAAAAAATCCGGGGCGTACGCTGCCAAGAGCACTGATTGGCGGCACATTACTTGTCATCGCGCTGTACCTGATGATCAATGCCGCGTATTTCTATGTGCTCACCCCACTCGAAGTCGCCAGTGTTCCCGAATCGTCATCGGTTGCGGCCGAGGCCGCGTCGCGATTTTTCGGCCCCGGAATCGTTGCGTTGATGTCCGCCGGTTTGATGATCTCTGCATTCGGAACGCTCCACACGACGCTTCTGACCGGGGCGCGTGTTCCGTTTGCCCTTGCCCGGGTCGGTTTGCTGCCGAAAGCGCTGGCCCTCATATCCGTAAACGCCGTGCCAACCGTTGCGGTACTCGTCATCGGTATCTGGTCAGTCGTGCTCACCGCAACCGGGACCTATGACATCCTGACGGACATCTATATTTTCGTTCTGTCGGTTTTCTTCTTCATGAGCGGTGCATCACTGTTCGTGTTGCGGCGGACTGCGCCGGACGCCACTCGACCTTACCGCGTCTGGGGCTACCCGATCGTGCCGGGCCTGTTTCTTGTGGTTACCTTCTATCTGCTGGTCAATACTTTCCTCGCCACACCGATTCGCGCGATCGCAGGCATCGGCCTGATTATTCTCGGCTTACCGATTTACGAATACTTCACCCGCCGAGGTGGCGAGTTGCCGCAGCCGAACTGGCTGGGCGAGGAGGCCTAGCCCGAATCACCCAAGCGTGGATGCCGGGCTGATTAATGCAACCGTGTTGCTATTCAGACTCAGTCTTGGACGTTTTCCCACAATGTGTCGCGACCGCTACGATGCTGCCAGATCAGCCACACGACGGCCAGCAATCCCAGCAACGCCGTGAACGTCAGGAACAGGAAGTAGTTCTGGTGGCCGACGACGCCGGGATTCGCATCGAGTATACGGCCGCCGATCGGCGCAA
>DDIP01000022.1:13219-14083 GCA_002338605.1 Proteobacteria bacterium UBA1847
CCGCCGATCGGCGCAAAGAAAATGTCCGGTGAAAAACCGATGACCGATACCAGGCCGACCGTTGTGCCGGTAAGGGAGCGCGGGGTCCTGTTCTCTTCGAGCAAGGAAAAATAAATACCGCGCAAGGCGTAGACCGCAATATACGTCACAAAGAAATTCATGTAGATCAACGGCACACCGGATCCGGCGGGCTCCAGTATTGACCACGAGAAGTAGCACAGAGTCAGGACACCAAATACTGTTGCAATCGACCAGGACGCCTTAAAGCGATCCGCGACCAGACCGGCAATCAACGCGGCCAGCGGTCGCGTCCAGGCACCATAGCTTGCGAGACGCGCGCCCTCGACTTCGTCCATCCCAAACACCTGGACCGCGTACAGCGAGTAGTTGTCGAGACCTCGAAAGCCGCAATAGGCGAACAGAACGATACCTGCCTGGGCCCAGACGATTGGCCGGCGCAGAACGGTTGTGACACCGCGCAACGGGCTTGGTCTTGTTCCGGGGGATCGTTTGATCGGAGGGATCGCGAACCAGGCGAGAACGCCCGCGAGAAAGGTCATCAGCGTGTACAACAACACGACGGTTCGGAATCCGGCTTCACGCTCGTCAGAAGATGCCAGTTCTGCGTTATCGGGCAGGAACAGCGCGAGTACGTAAACCGCGAACAATGCGAGAGATGCCGCTGCCAGCCCACGCCCGCCCTCGAGTATGCCGAAAGCCACACCTTGTGACTGAACACCACCCCACTCACGTGTCGCCAGAATCAGCGCGCCCCACATGAGAAATATGGACGTGACGCCCCAGTAGCCGTACAGCAGGGCCATCTCAACAGGGCCCGGCAAGGTTGCCATGAACAATCCGCCC
>DDIP01000244.1 GCA_002338605.1 Proteobacteria bacterium UBA1847
CCAGCCGGTACATGTTCGCGGTCGGCCCGCCGAGATCCGAGATGACCCCGGTAAAGCCCGGAACCGTGTCCCGGATTTTTTCGACCTCTTCGAGGATTGACTCTTCAGAACGGTTCTGGATGACGCGACCTTCATGCTCGGTAATCGAGCAAAACGTGCAGCCACCGAAACAGCCCCGCATGATGTTCACTGAAAAGCGAATCATTTCGTAAGCCGGGATACGCGCATCACCGTATGCCGTATGCGGAACGCGAGTGAATGGCATGCCGAATACGTAGTCCATTTCTGCAGTGCTTAGCGGCAACGCCGGCGGATTGAGCCACAGGTCACGATCGCCATGCGCCTGCACCAGTGCCCGCGCGTTGCCCGGGTTGGTCTCGAGGTGGAGCACGCGATTGGCATGTGCGTAGAGCACGGCGTCATTGCGCACCTTATCGAACGAAGGCAAACGGATCACGGTACGTGAGCGATTGCGTCGTGCATCGGGCACGAAACGCAGCACGTTGCCGTCGGTCTTCGGTCCCTCCTCCTGCTGCGTCGCACAGGCCTTGCTTTCCTGCGTGTTGACGTAGGGACTGACAATCTGGTCGACGCGACCGGGTCGATCGATACGGGTCGAGTCGATCTCCCACCAACCTTCGGGTTCGTCCTCGCGGATAAACGCGGTGCCTCGAACATCAATAATTTCTTCAACGCGTTCACCGCGAGCAATGCGATGCGACAGCTCGACGATGGCGCGCTCGGCGTTACCGTAGACGAGGATGTCGGCGCTGGCGTCGAGCAGAATCGAGCGGCGCACGCTGCCCTGCCAGTAGTCGAAATGGGCAATGCGACGCAAGGACGCTTCGATGCCGCCGAGCACCACCGGCACATCTTTGTAGGCCTCCTTGCAGCGCTGCGAATACACCAGCGAACAGCGATCGGGACGCTTGCCGCCCGCGCCATCGGGTGTGTAAGCGTCGTCGTTCCTGACTTTCTTGTCCGCCGTGTAGCGGTTGATCATTGAGTCCATGTTGCCGGCGGCGACACCAAAGTAGAGGTTCGGTTTGCCGAGCTGCTCAAAAGCCTCTTTGGAGCGCCAGTCGGGCTGCGCGATGATGCCGACCCGGAACCCGTTCGCCTCCAGCAACCGGCCGATAATGGCCATACCGAAGGACGGGTGGTCGACGTAGGCGTCACCCGTGACGATGATGATGTCGCAGGAATCCCAGCCGAGCGCATCCATCTCCGCACGCGACATGGGCAATTGCGGTGCCGTGCCGAAGCATTCAGCCCAGTATTTGTTGTGGCTGTAGAGTGGTGTGGCGGTTGCGGGCATCAGTTAGTATCGGGCGAAAGACTGCCAATCATAACCGCTTCGGACGCGGATCGAGAAAATGGGTTCGATTTATTTACTGTAAGTAATCAGAAACCTGGCTGACCGCTATCCTTATGAACAACCAGCAAACACGCTTTCACGCCATCGACCATCTTCGCGCGACGATGATCTCAATTGTGATGTTCGGGCATGCGCTGCTGCCCTACACTACGATTCCGCGGTCGTTCAAGGATCCCCAGACCCACGTCGGTTTCGACCTTGTGGCTGTCTTTCTGTACGGCTTCGCGATGCCACTGTTCTTTGTGACGGCTGGCTTTTCGACCGCACTGATCTTCAATCGGAAAGGCGCCAACGGGTTGTGGCAAAACCGAATCCGGCGAATCTTGATCCCACTGGTCATCGCGTATTTCATATTAACGCCGCCGACGCGCGTTGCTTACCGATTCGCGACGAATGCAGCCTCGTCCGGTTCGTTGCAGGCCGGACTCGATGCGGTACAGTTTGCCGACTGGTTTCACTGGGGCAAGGCCTATCACCTGTGGTTTTTGGTTTCATTGCTGCTTTATTCCGCACTGGCGATCGGGTTGCGGCGGGGCATGCTGCGGATTGCAGGCGATCGTCTGACCGTCGCCCTGTCCACATCGCGACGCCTGCTCGCAGGCCGCTGGCGGACAGCACTCCTCGCACTTGCCGTGGCGGTAATGATGGTGCCTGCCTATGTCGTATACGGCAGCGACGCCACGACGTTACCAATGCAGCTCGCCCTGTTCGGGTTCTTCCTGCTTGGCTGGCTGCTCTACCTGCACCACGATTTGCTGCCGACCCTGCAGGTCAAAATATGGCGACCCATTGCAGTTGCAATCGCCGTACTCCCACTTGCCGCCTGGTCGACACGGGAGCGATTGATGAATCCCGACGATGGACAACTTGCAATCGGGATTATCGCCGGAGTGAGCAACAGCGTGCTCGCCGCATGCATGACATTTGGTTTGCTGGGGATTTACCAGGTACGGTTCAATACGCAATCGGCGTTCGGACGATACGTCAGTGATGCGTCGTACTGGATATTCCTGATTCATTTCCCGCTGGTCATTGCGGTCGCCGGGGCCGTTTCAGTGTTGCCATACTCAGCGCTGATCAAGTATCTGCTGACGCTTGCCGTCGTAGTCCCAATCGTTTTTTCAACCTACCACTTCATCGTTCGGCGTCTGACTTGACTACTCAAACTCGACCAGTAAATCCTTCGCGTCGAACTGGCCGCCAATTTTCGCCAGCACGCGTTTGATCGTCGCATCCCGTTCCGCCGTGATCGATGTTTCCATTTTCATGGCCTCCATTGTCAACGGTGTATTCGACTGTTGTGCGAGGCTGATAGACGAAATCCGAGAATCACGCATCAGCCCAAACCAATAGTTGTCTGGCAGCGAACAGGCATCGCGCGTTATCCTCTCGGTACGACATCAAACCCGACCAGGACCCGACTACCGAATGGAAGCGCTCCCACCACTTAATGCCGAAATGATTCTCGTCATGTTCGTCATGCTGGTGGCTATCGGCCTGTTCATATTCGATGTTTTTCGAGTCGATGTTACGGCTCTGCTCGTGATGACCTTTTTGGGGCTAGCCTCGGCATTGCCCTGGTTCGACCATCTTCCGGGGCGCGATATCCTGTTTGCCGGTCTCGCGAGCAGCGCAGTAGTCTCGATCATTGCGATCATGATCATGGGGCGCGGACTCGACAAAGCCGGTGTCATGGACCAGATCGCCTGGTCGATACTGCGGTACGGCGGCCGCACGGAGCCCCGCGTGATCGCGGCGAGTTCGACGGTCGTCGCCGGCCTGTCGTCGTTCATGCAGAACATTGGGGCGGCAGCACTTTTCATACCGGTGATATCGCGTATCTCAGACAAGACCGGTCTGGCATTGTCGCGCCTGCTCATGCCGATGGGCTTTTGCGCCATTCTCGGCGGTACGATGACCATGGTCGCATCCAGTCCGCTGATCATGCTCAACGATCTTATCGAGAGCGCCAACGAGTCGCTGTCGCCGGACGGGCATATTGCAACATTCGACCTGTTCGATGTCACACCGGTCGGGGTCGCTTTGGTCGCCTGCGGCCTCGTGTATTTCCTGACCGTTGGGAGATCGCTGCTGCCGGCGCACGAAAAGGATACCGTCGTACGCGGTGCCGGCACGGTGCGATACATGCGCAAGCTCCACGGCGTGGATGCCGCTGTGCGCGAGGTCCAGGTGCCGGCCGACAGCCCGCTCATCGGTCGCGACATTCGATCGCTCCAGAACGAATTTGAGGTACGTGTCGTCGCAACCAAGTATGCCGACAAGGTGCTGGTCTCACCGCGCGTGTCGGTGGAAATTGCGGCGCCGGCCTCGCTTGCGATCATCGCGCAACCGCAGAATCTGCGCCGTTTCGTCACCGCCGGAAAACTGCGGCTCCTGCCGAAGCTAAAAGAGTTCCGTTACCTGCTGGCTCGCTCGATTGCCGGCATCGCGGAGCTGGTCATCCCGCCGGAATCCGGCCTCATCGGCCATTCGGTCCGGGAGTTGAACATACGACGCGTGTACGGCATCAGCCTCCTGTCCATTGTTCGCCATGGCAAGCCGCTCCTGTCAAACTTCTACGATGTGCCGTTCGAGGCCGGCGACACGCTGGTCGTGCATACGGCCTGGTCGGACCTCGCCCTGCTGGAGAACAATCGCAACTTTATCGTTGTGACGAGCAACTATCCCCGGGAACCGCACTACCCGCACAAGATATTCCTTGCACTGGCGTTCTTCGCCGTCGCCATCGGGCTGGTGATTTTTTCCGATCTTTACCTGCCCGTTGCGCTCATGGTCGGTGCCACCGGCATGATTGTCTCCGGTGTCTTGTCGATCGACGAAGCTTACGGTGCCGTCAGTTGGCAGACAGTCTTTCTGCTCGCCGGATTGCTGCCACTGGGCCATGCCGTGGCAACCACTGGCGTGGCTGACTACATTGCACAGTCCCTCGTCATCCTGGCCGGTCAGCCGCCGGCGTGGGTATTGCAGGTCATCATGGCCGTGCTGGCGACGGCTTTCACCCTCGTCATGTCCAATGTCGGTGCCACAGTCATCCTCGTTCCGGTGGCCATCAGTACTGCCGTCGCGTCCGGCGCCGATCCGGCGTTGTTTGCCCTGACCGTCGCGCTGGCAGCCTCCAACTCGTTCGTATTGCCGACGCACCCGGTCAACGCGCTGGTCATGGGACCGGGAAGTTACCGGGTCCGTGACTTCATCCGCGTTGGCGGCCTCATGACCCTCCTGTTCCTGGTCGTCATGATCACGGTACTGAACCTGATGTTCTGACAGCCGTCGGGTATTGGCTCCCGGTCCTGGGAACGACCGGGTGATTTGATCTGCCACTTCGTCGTGTAGCGACGATACTAGCTGCTCGCCGGCATCGCATCGCGCGGAATGATCGCGCCGCGATGCTGGACGACCAGCGCGGCGAGCTTGCTGCCGTTTTTCGCCGCATCTTCAGGACTGGCGCCACGAATCCGGGCGGCGAGGTAGCCAGCATTGAAGGAGTCGCCCGCGGCCGTGGTGTCCACGACGTCTTCAACAAGAACCGGCGGCACATGCACGACGCTCGCGTCGTCAGCAACAAGACTGCCTTCGCTGCCTCTTTTCAGCACGATTTCGCGGATGCCCCAGGAGCGTAGTCGCTCGATCACCGCATCATTCGAATCGTCGTTGAATAGCTGCCGATCGTCGTCGGCGCTGGGGAGCGCGATATCGGTGATCCGGTACATGCCGGGCAAGCCGCGCTCCTCGCGACGCACCAGGTCGCAGCTCACACCGTTGCCACGCCATTGTTCGACCATCCAGTCACTGAGCGGATCATCGCCGAGCATCGTGACGTAATCGACGGCGATGCCCTGCCTCGCGAGATAGGTGGCAACGTTCAGCGTGTCGCCGCCGTAGCCGATTTGCGCATCGATAGTCGACGTCGAGTAACCGGCATCGGTGATGTTCGGCCGGAGTTCGATCATACATTCGCCGATGACGGCGATTTTCCTGGTATTAGCCATGCGTCCCCGATACGTCCTTGAGTTTCCGGTCATTATCGCGCATTGCCGCGCGATTATCGCAGCGAATCCGGACGATCCGCGGGCAAATTCCAGTCTGCGTCCCGCTCGACGAAGCCCGACAGCTGAATGGCAATATAGTCGCTGGCGGCACTAATAAGGACTAGACTTGATGTGTGACATTCGTCTTTACAGGGGATCGACATGAACAAGCTCGCATTTGTCCTGACAACTATTGCCATCACCGCGCTTTTGTCATCCGGGGTCGTTCTGGCCAACGAAGCGGCGATCAAGACGATGGCCCGAATCACAATGAACCTGAATCACTTTCCATCGGATGAGGACAAGGCGACATTGAAGGGCATCATCGACAGCGATGAAAGCTCTGAGGAAGCCGCCGATATCGCACTGGCAATCTCCAACATGGAGCACAAAGTCCTGGACGAGGACATCGAACGGCTGCAGGACATCATCAGCGACAATCGAACCGCGGCCGATGCACGAACGCTAGCCAGTATCCTACTCCGCATCAATCACGCGGCAAGTGATGAGGACAAAAAGGCCCTGGCGGCATTGGCGGGAAGTTAGAAAACTCAGCGACATTGGCATATCGATTCGGCCGCTGTATTCATGCGATCGGGAACCAGAACCGGAACTCGGCGCCGGGCTCCGCATTGACCATGTCCACGTTGCCGGCCATCGCTACAGCGAGTTGATGCACGATGGCGAGACCAATTCCTGTGCCAACCGTTTCTCGTGTCAGTTCCGATTCTGATCGGTAAAAAAGCCGGAAGATTTTTTTCATCTGGTCTTTGGCGATGCCCGGACCGTAATCACGAACCGAGAACAGGATGCGATTGTCGCCGGAGCATCGGCTGCTGATTTCGATCGTCTTGTTGTCGGCGTTCCTGGAAAACTTGATGGCATTGTCGACCAGGTTGATGATCATCTGCGCAAAGCAGTCCGCGTCGATGTTTATCGTCGCGCTGCCCGCATCATCCGCGGTATTGAACTTGAGTTCGAAACCGGCGCGCTCGATCTGGCTTGCGATCTTGGATTCGGTATTGCGCATCAGCTCAGCGACATTGGTCGGCTTCAGATCGAAATGCGGTTCGTTTCTCGTAATATTCGCAAGCTGCAGAACATTGGAAATAAGCCGGGACAGGCGCTCCGATTCGTCGTGGATGAACTCGTAGTAGCTCTGCCGTTTTTTCTCGTCGGCCCAGCCTTCCTTGAGCATTTCGCCGTACATGCGAATCGACGTCAGCGGTGATTTGAGTTCGTGACTGACCGCGGAGACGAAATCCTGTTGTTGCCGGGCAAGCGCGATCTGGCTCAGGCCCGACCGGTAGATGGTGATGAAACCGCCCGCAAAAACCATGGCTAACACGAGTGTGACCCAGCCCAGCACGCTGGCGCCGGCACCCGGCGGCAATCGTTTGATGCTGAAAATCAGTTCGAGACTGTCGAGCGGTGCCGTCAGGCGGGTGCGATACAAGAGCGTTCCGTCAAGGCCTTCCGCAACATTCGGGTAGCGGCTGCTATCGAGCCGGCTAAACGTGTCAATCACATTACCCCGGTGCACGACGTCCAGGCTGGCCATACCGGCAAGCGCGGTCGCCATGAAATTCGAGCCGATGACGCTTGCGACGAAGGTTTCCTTATCCAGCAGAAACCCCTGGATGTAGCGCTCGCCGTCTCGCCACACCTTGCGAAACAATACGAGGTGACCGCTGTCGAGGAGGCTGAACTCGAACGGGTCAATTTCGCTTTCGAAGGTATTGATACGAAGGTCGGTCAGCCCGGCAACGTTCGCCAGCTCCTGCTTGTCGGCCGCAACGGCGACCGGCTCGGGCAGTGCGCTTTGCTCGGTGCGCTTCTTGCGTAAAAGCACATCCGTTTCGCTATTTTCCACCGCCCGGCGCTGCCGGGGCATTTCCACGGCTTCGCGTGCCGCGTCTTTTATCGATAACTCGGCGTCTCCTTTCCCATCCACGACTGACTTGAGCCCGGCGTTTCGCCGCGGTTGATTCAATTCATCGAAGACGTGTTGACTGTAGGTTTCACCGGAATAGGAAAGTGCTTCGGCCGCCGGGCGATCGGCATCGTCGATGGCCGCCGGGGCTGCCAGGCGGGCACCGGCACGATCAGCCGCCTTTTCTTCTTCCATGATGGACATCGCATCATCTGACAACACGCTGCCGCGACGGCCGCCAACCATCACTTCGGGCGGCGCCAGGCGGTTATCGGCTAGCACGATATGCAGCTCGCGCGCGAGGTTCAGCCGCTCACGGTATTCATCATCGCTGATGCCGACACTGGCGGCCTCCGTATCCTCGGGTGGCAGCAGGGGCGTGCTGAAATGGCCCTCGGAATCGACCTGGAAATAGCCGATAACACCGGGCACATCGGCCTGCACGGGGTACGCCGACAGTGGGGAACGTTGTACGAACTTCGCACTGGGATCGCCGGACACCACCAGGAAAGTGTAGTCGGCGAACGAGCGTGCGTCGGCAGTCCTGATCAATTCGTCAAGACGTGTATCGATGCGCTGCGTCAGCTCGGTTGCATCGGCCTGGTACTGATGAAACGCCGCCCACTTCAACTGGCTGTAGGCCTGCCAGATCAACACCGCGGTCGGTATTGCAAGGGCTAAGAAAAACAACGCAAGAAAATTCCGCAAGCGGGTTTTGTCGAGAGCTTCGATCAGGCGCTTCGGCAACATGGCCTAGCGCTCCACGATAAGGCGATAGCCGGCGCCACGCACGGTGACCAGCCACTCGGGTGTCTTGTTGTCGGTCTCGATCTTGCGCCGGAGTTTTGCGATATGAATGTCGACGGTGCGGGTCTCGATATCGAGGTTTCTCGCGTAGCCCCACACTTTGGATAACAACTCTTCACGCGACACCGCACGGTCGCTGTTTTGGGCGAGGTAGCTCAATACCCCGATCTCTCGCTTGGTGAACGCGATCTCTTCGCCATCCTTCCGGGCGCTGAGGTTTTCGGTATCGATATCGAGGCCACCGACGTGGAGACTCCGCGCCATTTCCTGGCCGGCCTGTGAGCGTCTGAGCACCGCCTCGATTCGCAACACCAGTTCCTGGATCGAGAAGGGTTTGGGCACATAATCATCGGCGCCCAGTTTCAGGCCTTTCACGATCTCATCGTCCGAGGTCTTGGCGGTCAGCATGATGATCGGCTGGTTGCGGTCTTCGGCGCGTATCCGGTTACAGATCTCGTAGCCATCCATGCCGGGCAGCATGATGTCCAGCAGGATGAGATCGAACTTACCGGTCAGCGCCTTCTTCAGACCATCGGGACCCGTTGCCGCACTGTCGACGTCGTAGCCATGAAACACGAGCACGTCGATAAGGCCGGTGCGAATGGCCTCCTCGTCTTCCACCAACAGTATGCAGAGCTTCCTGATCATAGGGTGCTTAGGCTAGCACTCCGGGGCCCAAGGGTGCGTGATCGAATGTAACGTTTTTGTAAATTCAGCCCGGCTGATTTTACGAACGCGTGTCTTATTTGTGCCGTGGCCTGCTCTTAAGATTCCTGCATCAACAAATCGATTCAGGACGGAAGGAGACACAATCATGGCACTGATCAATCGCATATCGCGACTATTTAAGGCCGACTTCAACGCGGTACTGGACCAGATCGAGGAACCGGAGACGCTTCTCAAACAGGCCATCCGCGACATGGAAGACGACCTCGCCAGCGCGGAGCAGCGTATCAAGCTGTGCGCGCATGACCAGGAGGCACTCACACAGCGCAGGGGCGAACTGGAAAACGCCGTTGAAGAGTTCGAGTCGCAACTGGATCTTTGCTTTAAATCCGGCAAGGAGGACCTCGCACGAGGCATTATTCGCAAGAAGCTCGAAACCGGGCGCCTGCTGAAGCGACTGGACGCGAAGCACGCCGCCAATGCGAAAACCCTGACCGAGCAGCGGGCGACGCTCGAGCAAAACAGCGCGACGCTGGAAAGCCTTCGGCAAAAGGCCGAACTGTTCGCACAACGCACCCCGACACACACCGACAGCAACTCCGAGTTCGATGACATCGCCTGGATGGCGAGGGAGATGAACGTCGGTGACGACGAAGTCGAGATCGCGTACCTGCGCGAGCAGAGCCTGAGGAGCGCATCATGAAGCGGCCCTCATTTTTGCATGGCGTCATCGTCGCCGCGGTTCTCGGCTTTTTTGCCAGCGCGGTTGTTGCGACGCTAACGCCTTTCGTCGGATTGGGTGCGGTGATTCGTCTCGTCATCCCGTTACTGGCTCTCGCCTACCTGCTGTACCTGTTCAGCCGCAGCAGGGAACGGCTTGGGCGCGTAACCACGCTGACCCTCTGGGGTGCATTGGCAGTCGTCACGTGGTGGATCGCACCACCACTGCCGCTCTACCTGCTGATTCACGTGGGCGCGATCTGGCTGGTGCGTTCCCTGTACTTCTACTCGGGCGTCATGCCGGCGCTGATGGATCTCGGCATCAGCGCCTTGAGCGTCTCGGCAACGGTCTGGGCGATCAGCCGCTCGGGCAGCGTGTTTCTCACCACCTGGTGTTTCTTCCTGGTGCAGGCGCTGTTCGTGGCAATCCCGATCACCATCCGCAGCCGACGTGCCGATAGCACGAGCGCCGCGTCCGACAACGACACCTTCAACAATGCAAAACGCAATGCCGACAAAGCACTGCGTCAACTGTTCACGCAATAAGAGGACACGATCATGAAAAACAAACTACTGGGCATCGCCCTTTTCGGACTCACGCTCGCATTGATTGTGTATTACCCGCAATTGATGGCGAAGAATATTCCAATCGACGCACAGACGACGCACGTTAACGAAGAGTCGAAGATCGACGTTGTCTTTGTACTCGATACAACCGGCAGCATGAGCGGCCTGATCCAGACTGCGAAGGAAAAGATCTGGTCGATCGCAACGACGATGGCATCAGCGCAGCAGCAACCCGAGATTCGCATCGGCCTGGTTGCCTACCGCGACCGCGGTGATGCGTACGTCACGAAAGTGGTCGACCTGTCGTCCGATCTCGATTCGGTCTACGCGACACTGATGGATTTTGAGGCAGGCGGCGGCGGAGACACACCGGAAAGCGTCAACAAGGCACTGTACGACGCCGTGCACTCGATGTCGTGGAGTGAGCAGGACAAGGCCTACCAGGCGATTTTCCTGGTCGGCGATGCACCGCCACACATGGACTACAACGAAGTTCGTTATCCCGAAATTGTCGCGACGGCCTTAAACAAGGGCATTGTCATCAACACGATCCAGTGCGGCGAGCTGCCGACAACAGTCGAATCGTGGACACAGATCGCGAGCCTGAGTAACGGCGAGTTCTTCCAGGTTGAGCAGGCAGGCGGCGCCGTTGCACTCAATACGCCGTTTGACGACGAGATCGCAAAACTGTCGGCAGAGCTCGATGGCACGCGCCTCTACTACGGCACCGAGGAAGAGAAAGAAAAGATGCAGCGAAAAGTGGCTGCAACCGACAAGATCCACTCGGGACTGTCAGTCGCCGCACGTGCACGCCGCGCCGAGTTCAACGCTTCGGCAGGTGGCAGGACGAACCTGCTGGGCGAAAACGAACTGGTCGCCGCGCTTGCGGACGGTAAGGTCGCCCTCGATGAACTTGACGAAGATGCATTGCCGGAACCACTCAAAGCGATGGCACCTGCTGCACAGGAAGTCTTTGTCGCTGAGCTGTCGGAAAAGCGCGAAGACCTGCAACGCCAGATTCGTGCGCTGTCCGAAGATCGCAGCAGCTATCTCGCCAAGAAGGTTGACGAAGCCGGCGGCATGAAGTCGTCGCTGGACCAGAAACTCTACGACGCGGTGAAGGACCAGGCGAGCAAGGCCGGATTGGAGTACGAGGACGGACCGGCGTACTAAAACCGGTCAGATTTATTGTCCCGTACGAAAAGGTGTCAGAGCTAGAAAATAGTTCTGACACCTTCCGCGTTCGATTCGGACAACCGACGGGCGCAAGGCGGCCCGAGTTCGTCACGCCATCAATACGCCGGCCGTCAAAGGACAGGAAATACTGGCAAATTGCCTGGAGTCCTGCTCTCATAAGGCCATGAATATAATCAAAACCCTGCTCGTCCTCGCGTTGCTGACAGCCTGCACCCAGGCTCCGGATGAAACCACCAGCGACTCCGCCACCCTCATCCTCACCAACGCCCGCGTCTACACCCTCACCTGGGATGAACCGGGTCTGGACGGCGCCGTCATGCCGAACGCCCCGCACGACGAATCCGGCTGGCACCCGGATGCCGAGGCGATCGCCATCAAGGGTGGCGACATCCTCTTCGTTGGCAGCACCGAAGACGCAATGAAGTTCAAGGGTGACTCCAGCCGCGTCATCGACCTCGCCGGCGCCACCGTGCTCCCGGGCCTGGTCGATTCGCACACGCACGTCTTTGGTCTCGGCGCATTGCTGGACCAGGTTAACCTGGTTGACGTCGCCACGGAGGAAGAAGCCGTGGCACTGATCATCGAGCGTGCGAAGTCCGTGCCAAAGGGCGAATGGATTGTTGGCCGCGGCTGGGATGAAGGTGCCTGGGCCAACGCGTATCCGGACAAGGTGTTGCTGACGGCGGCGGTTCCCGACCATCCCGTCTTCATGGACAGCCTGCACGGTTTCGGCGGCTGGGCCAACCAGGCGGCGCTGGATGCCGCAGGGATTACCGCGGAATCCGAAGTGCCAGTGGGTGGTGAGATGCGCCTCGGAAGCGATGGCGAACCGAGCGGTCTCTTCCTGAACCAGGGCGTCAACATGCTTCGAGCTGCAGTTCCCGCGCCGTCGCGAGAGACGCTCGCGAAGCAACTCCTGTTGGGCCTGGATCAAATGGCGGCAGACGGATACACGACGGTGCATGACGCCGGACTCGATACAACAGCCATGAGCATTCTCGAGGAGCTCGAAGCCGCGGATAAACTGAAAGTTCGCGTGTACGCGATGCTGTCACTGCGTGATGAGGACCTGATTCGAAAGTGGATCGAAAAGGGACCGGATAAAGACACGGACAGCATGCTCACAACTCGCACCGTCAAGGCCTATTACGATGGTGCGCTGGGATCTCGCGGTGCGCGCCTTTTATACGATTACTCGGATAGGCCCGGTCATCGCGGCATCAGCGGCGATGGTTACGGCTTCAACCAGGCGCTGAATGCCGACGCGATGAAAGCGGGTTTCCAGATTGCGATCCATGCGATCGGCGACGCGGGCAATCGCGAAGCAATCGACATTCTCGAAAGTGTGTTCAAAGACGATCCATCAACCGCGAACAACCGGCACCGCATCGAGCACGCGCAGGTGATCAGCCCCGAGGATATTCCACGCCTGGCTGAGCTCGGCATCATCGCATCGATGGAACCGCCGCACGCGATGGAGGACAAGACCTGGGCGGAACAGCGCCTGGGAGCTGAACGGGTAAAGAATGCTTATGCCTGGCGAACGTTGCGAGAAGCGGGCGCGCGGCTGACGTTCAACTCCGACAACCCGGGCTCGGATCACAGCATTTTCTATGGCCTGCATTCTGCGATCACGCGGCAGGATAAAAACCTGCAACCCGAAGGCGGTTGGTACGCCGAGCAGCGAATGACCGCTGATGAAGCCGTGCGCGGCTATACGCAGTGGTCTGCCTACGCGAGTTTTCGTGAAGATGAGAGCGGAGTGATTGCAGCGGGTCGGTGGGCGGACCTTACGGTGATGAATATCGATCCGTTTGTTGTAGCCGATGAAAAGCCTGGGAATATTTTGAACGGTCACATTTTGATGACCATCGTGAATGGCGAAGTGGTTTACGAGCGGTAGTTCCTGTCCCCTGAACAGGCACTGCCCTGACCAAACGAGCGCTGACCCCGGGTCATCACGACCCCGAGGCCAGCACTCACAGCACACTCTGTTCGTTGCATTGCCTTAGTTGTTCAGGCCATTCAGCAGTTGTTCGGCCAGTAAGTCGCTGACACCATCGCGTACATCGGATGGCTTGAGCACGTTGATCGCGGTTGCAACGTCCTCGCCATCGATTGTGACGAAGGCCTCGTAGCTGTTTCCGGCCGCGCGGTAGCCCAAGGCCTCCACTGACGGCACGCTCGCCGTGCCCTGGTTGACTTCGGCCTTGACCGTTTCAATCGCATCCGTTGTCGGCAGCTGGTCGATGATCTGCTGCGTGCTGATCATGAGGTCGCTGGTTTCCTGGATGCGGTAGACATTGTCGCGAGCGGTGGCGATGTTGTTAGCATCCGCCGTGCTCAATACGGTTTCGTAGTTGTCGCGACTGTAGATCGTGTAGGTCGTATTGAACGGATAGCCAAAACTCTTGCGAACCGAAACCTGGATGCGCACCCGGCGGTGGTCGTATGCACCGGCCAGTGCCTGGCGAAGGGCATCGCGCAAGCTTTCGTCATCGCTTTCCTGCGCGCGTCGTTTGAGTTCTGCCATCGCGGCCTTCGGTGCGGCGATCGCGTCGAGCGCATCACGATGGGCCTGGGCGCCTGCATCGTCAGCGATGTCATTGGCGTCGACGATGTCATCAAGGCAAACGCGCGCAATTCCTGAGCCAACACACTTGTTGGCAAGGTAGTCGAGCGTATCGGCTTTGGCCTCTTTCCGGGCAGCGGCCGGAATCTTGTTGAGCGTGGCAACGGCTTCGTCTGCAATGGCGGGCAATGAGCTGCGCAAGCCACGCAAGCTGACTTCAAATTCGTAGTCCGTCGTTGCCTGTTCCAAGTCGGCCAGCAGTTGTTCGACTTCCGCGATCTTGCGATCCAGCGACTCCGAAACCGAGTTGTTGATATCGGCTGCAAAGCTTTCTGGAAACTCGACCCGGCCAACCGTCTCGTCGTTGCCGAACGTCAGGCCAACCGCCAGCGTATCGTCACCCTCCGACACCGAGCCTTGCAGTCCGACGACGCCATTCTCGAGGCTCACCATGCCACCGATATCCGCCGCCGGTAGCTTATTCTTCCAGACACCGTCGAGGAAAAAGCCGTATTCGCCATCACCATTGAGGTAGCTGCTGCCGGTCACTTCGGCCGACGGGCTAAACCCATACGCGCCCGGGAACAACGCCTCATCCGGCGCGATGCGCAAGGACATTGCCATGTGCTGGCGGTCGAGCCCGACATCGACGGTCGCACTCACTTCGGCGAGGTCGAACGAGAACAGGCCGAAGCCGGCAATCGACATCGCAAAGTTCAGGTCACCGTTCATCCCCGCCTTGTATTCCACGGTTGACGCAAACAGGTCGTCCCAGTTGATATCGGAAAACTGCGAATCCTTGATGACGCGGCTGCCGCTGATCTCGAGCAGGTCCACGAACTTGATGCCCAGCCCCTTTGTGCCTGTCTCAATGGTATGGCCGGTGAAGGAGTCCAGCTCTGCAAAATCGAGTTCCGGCACGAACGGAATCAGCCCGTTGTCGGACTCGCCTTCGCCACTCGCACCGACGAACGGTGTGCTGTTGTACCGATACAAGAACGAATCGGTCGGATCGGAGATCAACAAAGACTGGCCGCCGTACGGCGTGGTGATTGTCACCGTTTCCTGCTGTTGCGGGTCGCGTCGATCGGTGATCGTCATATCGAAGTCAACGCCGATGTAGTACACGAAGTAATTCCGGTCCTCGATCAGCTTGATCCCGAAGTCGGGGTCTGCGTTGATCTCGGCGCCGGTCAGGACGTCGACAACAGAGCGAATATTGCCTTCGGTTTCGTGGGTGATGGACATCTGGGTTGGAACATCCGTGTCGCCGTTGAGCCCGATTAGATTGCCAAAGGAATCGAAGGTCACTGTGAGGTCGGAGTTGGCGAAGTCCTGGACCATGTTGCCGGTTGTCAGTTCCAAGCCGCCGACCGACTGGTAGCCGTCGGCAGTCGGAAAGACATCGCCCTTTGGCGTGAAATTGTTCCTGCCGAGGATCTCCGGCATAACGGCGATGGCAAACGGGCTCAGGCTGGCGGATAACTGACCATCGCTGACCGAGATCTGCACGTCGTCGACCGCACCGATGTGGCTCGATGTCGGACTGCCGCTGAGTTCGCCGGTCGCGCTGTCAAACGACGCCCAGATAGGTGCATTGGTGATGCTAAATGTCAGCTTGTCGCCATCCGGGTCCGATGCGGTGGGCGTAAAACTGTAGGATTCGCCCACGTTGGTTGAGTCGCTCGGGGCCCCGGAAATCGTCGGTGCCTTGTTGACTGGCGCGGGGTTGCCGCCTTCGGACCCGCCACC
>DDIP01000445.1 GCA_002338605.1 Proteobacteria bacterium UBA1847
TGTCGCCGGGCGCTACGCAAGTGACGCGGATCGCGCCATTGCCGACCTTGAAGCGGCCGGTCATCCGCTCGCCGCATTCATCGTCGATTCCGCATTCTGCTCAAGCGGCGTTCCGGACGTACCGGACGGCTATCTGCGCGGCGTGGAAAAACGTGTTCGGGAGGCCGGCGGCCTGATGATCTGCGATGAGGTGCAATCCGGGTTCGGTCGCATGGGTCAGTGGTGGGGCCACGAACATCATGGCGTCAAGGCCGATATTGTGACGATGGGTAAACCGGCCGGCAACGGACACCCGCTGGGCATCGTCGTAACATCGAGCGATCTCCTGAATCGATTTCTGAAGCGGACCGGCTTTTTCAGTACGTTCGGTGGCAACACCGTCGCCTGCGCCGCAGGCAACGCAGTACTCGACGTCATCGAAAACGACAACCTGATCGAAAACGGTCGCCGGGTTGGCGACTACCTTCGCGAGCAGCTGTGCGCGCTTGCCAACCGACACGAGTTGATCGGTGACGTTCGTGGTCACGGAATGCTTGCGGGCATCGAATTCGTAACCGACCGCGACAATCGCACGCCAGCCACATCGGAAACAGCGAGGCTCCTTGAGCTCATGCGCGAACGGCAGGTATTGGTCGGCAAGGAAGGTCGCTTCAACAACGTACTGAAATTACGGCCACCATTGACGCTGCGCGAGGCAGGGGTCGATGAGTTTATCTCGGCGCTGGATTCGGCCTTGAAAATTGCCGCGGAGAGTACGCGGCCGTAGATCGGACAAAAAAAAACCCCGCTCAAAGAGCGGGGTTTCTGGTCTTGCAATAAACGCTTACGCAGCGAGGCTGCTCAGAACGTAATGCTGCCTCTGAGATACCACCCGGCACCGTTGAATCCAAACGGGCTGGCCTCTGAATACAACTGACCCAGGTCACCGGCAAACGGATTTTTGTCCGGGTAGGTATCGAAGAGATTATCGACGCCGACGACGACTTCGATATTGTCCCGCACCTGGTAGGCAAGCTGCGCGTCAACCAGTACCACGGCACCAATCCCGTTTACGCCGTTACCCGTGTCGTCCCACTCGCCGTAGTAGTTGGCCCGAAGCAGAGTGCGGAAATCGCCCTGGATGTGCGACCACGCGATATTGCCCTTGATGTTTGGCAGCAAATCCTCAAGTGCTGCAACACGGCCGGCATCGATCGGATTCACGGTACCAACACTATCCACTTCGGTCT
The DNA here is from genome assembly GCA_002338605.1 of Proteobacteria bacterium UBA1847. GTDB lineage: Bacteria > Pseudomonadota > Gammaproteobacteria > Steroidobacterales > Woeseiaceae > UBA1847. The sequence continues at coordinate 1,230 of DDIP01000445.1, forward strand.
TGTTGTAGTTGAAAGCAAGCGTGACATCGGAATCCCCGCTGCCAAGCTCGAAGCCGAAGCGGCCAACTACGTCGATGCCTGAGGTCGTCGTGTCGAAGCTGTTGGAGAAGAATCGAAACGACGAAAGATCATCGAGACCAATGAAGTCTGTGCGATTGATGATTCCATCAGCATCAAGACCCGTTAGCGCCTGCGAAACTGTCGTGTAGTTGTTGACGTTACCATCTGCGAAATTCAACGCGGCAAGGAAGTCGACGTCGGCACCGAGCGCGACACGATTTTCCAGTTCGATGTTGTAGTAGTCAATCGTCCAGCTGGTTGCGCCGACGTCGAAAGCCACACCGATCGCCATGTTGGTCGCTTCTTCAGAACCCAGAGCCGGACGGCCATTGCCGAAGCTCTCGATGTAAGTCGCGGCCAGCTGACCTGCCGGCGAAGCCAGTGGCAGGGTGCCCTGGTCCACGAGTACACCACCGACATTCTGCGTGGTTACGTTGGTGATGTTTGCCTGACCGGCTGTCGGTGCATGGAAGCCGGTAGAGACGGCACCACGGATCTTGAACGAATCGGTCACGTGATAGATACCGGCGAGTTTGCCGTCTGTCGTCTCACCGAATTCGCTGAAGTCCTCGTATCGAACCGCTGCCTGCAAGGTGAACTTATCCGTCAGATCGGCCTCGAGGTCGACGTAGAAAGCGGTACTGTCCTGCTTTGCTGACGTCGTATTCGGGAATCCGCCGAAACCATTGGAGCTCGACGAAAAGCCCTGGTCAGACAGCGGTCCGAGCGCATAAGACGCCGGATCACCGGCAAACAGATCAAACTCCTCTTCACGATACTCAGTGCCGAACGCAATGTTCAGATCGGACGCGAAACCGGCATCGATAGCGTAGACGAAGTTGGCGTTGAACATCGTCTCGGTCTGCTCCTGGCCACCCGGGGTGAAATCCCTCGGTGTCGCTGGGCCGAGCGAAGCGTTGATCGTGTTGCGGATAAAGAAGTCAGTGCGGTTGGAGCCTGTTTGAGCACTAAAATCATAGAGCAAGCCCGTGCCGACATTGAACTCGCCGCGAATACCCACTGCGATTGCGCTGTCCTCGTTATCGCCACCGAAGCGCGGAACAAACCCGCTCGGGATGGTTTCAAGGAAAGAGAAACAGTTCGCATCGGCTACCACAAGCGCGAGAATTGCCGCATCCGGCGTGACTCCGGCTGTGCCACCAAGCGGAATGCCTTCCGGGCAGGATCCGCCAACGCCAAGTCCGTCAAGATCGCCGAC
>DDIP01000094.1 GCA_002338605.1 Proteobacteria bacterium UBA1847
GGGCGAGGCCTGGCTGGTCGGCGCCGGGCCAGGTGACCCCGGACTATTGACCCTGCGAGCGTTGCAGGTTCTGCAGAAGGCCGACGTCATTATGCATGATCGCCTGGTGTCTCCCGACGTTATCGCCCTGGCACGCCGTGATGCTGACCGGATTTCGGTCGGCAAGACACCGGGCTGCCAGGCCAATTCCCAGTCGGAAATCAATGCACTGCTGGTGAAGCTTGTCGGCGAAGGAAAGCGCGTCTGCCGGCTAAAGGGTGGTGATCCCTTCATTTTCGGTCGCGGTGGTGAAGAAGCCGAAGCACTGCAGGCGGCCGGTCATCGCTACCAGGTCATACCGGGTATTACCTCGGCGGCGGGCTGTGCTGCCTATACCGGTATCCCGCTGACTCATCGCGATCTGTCGCAGTCGGTCGCGTTCGTTACTGCACACGGCAAGGATTCGGTTGACGCCCTTGACTGGGCATCGCTGGCGCGCGACAAGCAGACGCTGGCATTCTATATGGCGGTGAAACGATTCTCGTCCGTTATGAACAACCTGATTGATAACGGGCGGGCACCGGATACACCGGTTGCGATTATCGAAAAAGGAACGACGCCGGACCAGCGCGTCGTTCGCGGCACGCTGGGACAGCTGACCTTGCTGGCGGATGCGCACCGCATTGTTGCGCCCGCCATGTTGATCGTTGGCGAAGTCGCCACATTGGGCGTTGATAGTCACGATGAAGCCCCACCAGCGGCATGGAAGTATGCTAAACCAGTGCACCTCATCCAAAAAGAAAGGCAATCATTATGATTTACAACAATATCCTGGAAACGATCGGCAATACGCCGGTTGTCCGACTAAACAAGATGGGGCCGGACCACGTTGATCTGTATGTAAAGGTGGAGTCATTTAATCCACTGGCTTCGGTAAAAGATCGACTTGCCTTCGCAATCATCAACGACGCTGAAAAACGCGGGACGTTGAAGCCGGGCCAGACGGTCGTCGAAGCGACATCCGGCAACACTGGAATTGCATTGGCTATGGTTTGCGCTGCAAAGGGCCACCCGTTCGTCGCCATAATGGCAGACTCGTTTTCCATCGAGCGGCGAAAAATCATGCGCGGCCTCGGTGCCAAGGTCATTCTTACGCCGGCGGCCGAGCGCGGTACCGGTATGGTGAAAAAAGCGGAAGAGCTGGCCGAAAAACACGGCTGGTTCCTTGCGCGGCAATTTGAGAACGAGGCGAATCCGGAGTATCACCGCAACACCACGGGACCGGAAATCCTCACCGACTTCGCCGGCAAGCGACTTGATTACTGGGTAACCGGTTATGGCACCGGGGGAACGATGACGGGTGCCGGCGAAGTGCTGAAACTTGCACGGCCCGATATCACGATTGTCGCAACGGAGCCGGCCGGCGCCTCATTGCTGTCGGGCGCCGACTGGGCGCCGCACAAGATCCAGGGATGGACGCCGGATTTCATTCCCGATGTACTGAACCGGGAAATATTCGACGAGTTGTTGCCGGTCACTGATGAGCGCGCGATCGCCGTATCGCGCGAACTGGCGGCAAAAGAGGGAATATTTGCCGGTATTTCCTCCGGCGCAACACTTGAGGCGGCGTTGCTCACCGCGGAGAAAGCACCCAAAGGATCCGTCATTCTGGCGATGCTGCCGGATACCGGTGAACGCTATCTGAGCACGCCGCTGTTCGAAGGTGTGAATGAAGGTTCGGACGATGAGTGGCTGGCGAGTTTGTGAGCAAACGCTCAGTTTCTGAGCTAAACCGCTGAATAGGTGAACAAACCCGGGCGCTGCTGAGACTCGTGTCACAGCAGTTCAGCCCGGCTGCTGGCATCGTGTGCGTTGGATTCGATGCAATGATTGCCTGGAATGCCGTGTCAGCAGACGTTCACGCCCTGATCACCGAGAGAAACATCAGCAAGGTTGGCAGCCTGCTGCATTCCCTTGTGCCTCGCGCCCAGCTTTTCTGTTTCTACAATCATGACAAGGAATGCGCCTGGACCAGCGCGGGCGGCGACGACTTCGAGATTGACAATTTTGTCGCGGACCTGCCGCGCGAAGTTGTCGACAAGTTAGCCATTGACGAAGACAGCCTGCGACGCACCCTGTCGTCCGGGCGAACCGTCCTGGCGCTACCCGTGCAGGATGAGGCCCGGCAGGTTATAGGCCTGCTGATCGCGCTGTTCTCAAAAAACGACGGCAAGTCAGCGGCTTTCAATCCGCACCTCCTGAAAAGTATTCTCGATCCCGCCCTGGCACTCATTGCAGAAAGTGTGCGCGTGAGCAAGGAAGTGAAAGAAGCGGCGCGAAAGTTTGCCGAAATGCGACGAGAGCTTGAATTCGTTTATGAAGTCGATGAAAAAATTCACGGTGCATCGGGGCGACATTCCAGCCTGGCACAACTGGTCGGGCGCAGTGGCCGGTACCTTGGAATCAATTACAGTGTGTTGCTGATTCCATCGAAGCGTATTCGTATCAGCGCGACGCATTCAAGCTGGAAAACGGTCAATCGCAAGGTGCTCGATCGATACCTCATCGACCAGCTGTTGCCGAAGCTTGACGGCGAGCGCAAGCCCGTCGTATTCGAGATCGCCGCGATCGACGACGACAATAGCCTGACGGACTCAGGCTACCAGGCGCTTCTGTGTCCGCTGCAAGACAAACAAGGCAATGTTGAAGGTGTGCTGGCCCAACTGGGTCGGGTCGACCAGCGGAAGTTCAGCAGCAGCGACCGTCGCTTCATGTCGCACATCGGTCGCAAGATCGAATACGTTATCGAGCAATCGTTCGACACGATGACCGGACTGATGAACCGCGCCGGCTTCGAGGCACAATTGACAGAGTCATTTGGCGACCTGAAGTCCGACAGTGACACGCACCAGATTATCTATTTCGATCTCGACAACCTGCAGCTTGTCAATGACACGTTCAGTCGCAAGGCCGGAGACGATGTTATCGTCCGATTCGCACGACTTCTCGAGGAAGACCTGCCTAAGAGCGCCGTGTTGTCGCGCCTGACAGGCGACGATTTCTGCATGCTATTGACGCACGCAGATTCGGAAACAGCTCTCGACTATGCCAATCGCATGCGCGAGAAAATGGTCGCCTTACGTTATCTCGAAGGTGACAAATCCCTGCAGGTGACGATGAGCGTCGGTATTGCGGAATTTGACCGAACCATCGGTGACGAAAGCAATGTACTGACAACCGCCAGGATGGCTTGTGAAGCAGCGAAAGACCACGGGCGGGATCGCGTCGAAATCTACGATCAGAGCAACCGCAGCGTGATTCGCCGTTACGACGATATGCAGCTGGTAACAAATATTCAGCATGCACTGGACGGCGACAGGTTTGAATTGCTCGCACAGCCTATTACCAGTCTGGGCAGCGACTCGAGCCATCCGAGTTTCGAAGTCCTGTTAAGAATGCCGGACGGCGACGGTGGGCGCATTGAAACAAAGGCCCTGTTTTCGGCAGCGGAGCGCTACCGGATGATGCCGCAAATAGATCGCTGGGTGGTCTCGACGACCATCGCCGCGCTCACCCGGGCGAAGGACCTGGTCGAACAGCGCGGCGCAACTTTCGCGATAAACCTGTCCGGCCAGTCGCTGGGTGACGATGATTTCCTGGAATTTATCGAGGAAGAAATCGATCGCAGCGGCTTGAAGAACACATCGTTGTGCTTCGAGATTACCGAATCCGCCGCGGTTTCCAACCTCAAAAAGGCGCAGGCCTTCATCGACCGGCTGCGGCAACGTGGCTGCCAGATTTCGCTGGATGATTTCGGTGCAGGCCTGAGTTCATTCGCCTATTTGAAAAACTTCAACGTCGATACGCTGAAAATCGATGGTGGTTTCATCCGCGATATCACTGACAATCGTATTTCCGAATCGATGGTCGCGGCGATTACCCAGGTCGCAAAGGTCATGAAACTCAAGACTGTCGCCGAATTTGTAGAAACAGAAGAAACCCGAACACTGATCCGGGACCTGGGCGTCGATTTCGCACAAGGCCACATCATCGGACGTCCGGTCTCACTCGATTCCACCTTGTCCGATATGGCGGAAACGTCCGCGGCCTGATTTACTCCGGCGTCCGCCGGAATTTTCGTTAGACTGCGGCAATGAGGAACCGTGTCGACCTTGCCATCAGCGATCTGCCGAGGATTCTGCGCTCGCCGGTACGCCTCTGGTTCGAACGCCTTGCAGAGCAGCATCCGGATATCCCGACACACCTGATTCTACCGCTGGTGCGGGTGGTCGCCTGCAGCGAGTTTGCAGCCGCCGTAATCTCCAGAGACTGGCAATGGTTTGTCGAGAACGCGGCATCCTTTGCCGAGCCGGTGGAAGCCACGGTCATCGATGCGTTCACACAGCAAATCCTGTTGTCCGACCTCGATGAGGAATCCGTCAAAAGCGAACTTCGAATATTTCGCAATCGCTACCTGTTGCGCATCCTCTGGTGCGAGGTACAGGGTTTCGCTGACCTTGATGAGACGCTGGACCAGTTGTCCTTGCTTGCTGACCGACTGTTGCATATCGCAATGACGACCGCGGAAAGACTGTTGCATGCAAGGTTCGGCCAAGTGAAGAACAGCGCTGGCGATTCTGTGCCACTGATCGTGATCGGCATGGGAAAACTGGGTGGACGGGAGCTCAATTTTTCGTCGGATATTGATCTCATTTTCTGCTACTCGGAACACGGTGAAACCGACGGTGCGCGACACTTGAGCGCACAGGAATATTTCACTCGGCTGACACGCCTGGTGATTGCACTGATCGATGAGGTCACGGTCGATGGGCTGGTTTTTCGCGTCGATACGCGGCTGCGGCCCTTTGGCGATAGTGGCCCATTGGTCGTTAGTTTTGCGGCCCTGGAGTCCTACCTGCTGCAGCATGGCCGTGACTGGGAGCGCTATGCCTATGTCAAGGCGCGCATTGTCGGTCGTCGTCCGCCAGACGGGGTCGCCCACGAGTTGCACGAGAACCTGATCCGGCCTTTTGTGTATCGGCGTTACCTGGATTACGGGGTATTCGAGTCGGTGCGCCAGATGCAGCAGTTGATTGCCGTCGAGGTCAAGCGCAGGGAATTGGCGGACAACATCAAGCTCGGTCCCGGCGGAATTCGCGAGGCGGAATTTATTGTGCAGGCGCTGCAGCTGGTCCGGGGCGGGAACGAGAAGGCGCTGCAAAGCCGTGAGTTGCAAAAGGTGCTGCCAAGGCTGGTGAACGGCCGTGGCCTGAAAGCGGCTGATGCAGTGCAACTTCGGGATGCGTACCGCTTTCTTCGGCGCCTGGAGAACTTCATCCAGGGAATTCGTGACCAACAGACACACGAGCTACCGGATAACGATCTGGACAGGGCGCGCCTTTGTCTCGCAATGGGCGCGCGCAACTGGGATGAGCTGCTCGGCGATCTGGACCGACACCGCAGCGCGATAAGCCGGCAGTTCGATGCCATTGCGTCTCGGGGCAAACGGGATGATCGGCCGGCCGAGCAGGTGTTTCGGCAACTCTGGGACTCCGGAGCGGATCAATCGCGCTGGTTGCAGGTGCTGGAGGAAACAGGTGTCGTTGCCGCCGATGAACTGGCACGCAGGATTGTCGAGTTTGCCGATTCACCGGGTACGCAACAAATCGACAAGATGGCTGGCGAACGCCTGCAGCGTTTCATTCCAAAGCTTATCGGCAAGGTGATCGAATCGGCGCGACCGGACGTTGCTCTGACCAGAACGCTGTCAGTGACGGAACGCATTCTGAGGCGAAGCGCCTATCTTGCGCTGCTGAACGAGAACGAGCCGGCGATGTCTCGACTGGTGGATTTGTGTGGCCAGAGCCAGTACATCGCAAACCAGATCGCGAGACACCCGGCATTGATGGACGAGCTTCTGGACCCGCAGAGTTTCACCGATACCGTCACCAGGGCGGAAATCGCCGACGACATGAAACGCAAGCTCGCGGTCCATGATGATCCGGACAGCGAAGCGCAAATGCAGGCAATCGCACAGTTCCAGCGTGCCACGATGTTCCGAATCGCAGTCGCCGACTTCAACGACAAGCTGCCCATCATGAAGGTCAGCGATGGACTGACCTGGCTCGCAGAACTGGTCCTTGAGCAGGCGCTTCGCGTCGCGTGGCGGGACCTGACCCTGAAACACGGCGCGCCTCATTACGTTGTCGACGGCAAGTCCCACGCATCAGGATTCGGCATAATTGCCTACGGGAAACTGGGTGGCCTGGAATTGTCCTACGGTTCGGACCTGGACATCGTTTTCCTGCACGATTCCCGGGGTGAGCACCAGGAGACGAAGGGCCCCAAACCACTGGACAATGCGTTGTTCTTCAGCCGCCTCGTGCGGCGCCTGCTGCACTTTCTGACCACACCGACCGGCTCTGGTGAGCTCTACGAAATCGATACCCGCCTGCGGCCAGACGGTCGGTCCGGGGTACTGGTGAGCAGTACCGAGGCATTCGAGCGCTACCAGGAAGACAACGCGTGGACCTGGGAACACCAGGCCTTGCTGCGTGCCAGGGCAGTCGCAGGCAGTCCGAGGATCGCCGAAGAATTCGAACGTATTCGGCGGGAAACGCTGAGCCACCGGGTTCGCCGCGACCGGCTGCGTGAAGACGTTGTTTCGATGCGCCAGAAAATGCGCAAAGAGCTCGATCGCAGTGGCGAGGCGACCTTCGATCTGAAACACGGTCAGGGTGGAATCGGCGACATCGAGTTCCTGGTGCAGTACCTCGTATTGCGCGAGGCACAAACCCATCCGGACGTTACCGTCTATTCCGACAATATTCGACAACTCGAAGCACTGATTGCCGCGGGCATCCTTGACTACGCCGTCGGTAGTCGATTGCAGGATATCTACCGGGATTACCGCCTTTACCTGCACCGACAGGTTCTTGATGGTCGCAACGCGATTTGCGATAGCGGGCAATTTGTCGATGAACGCCAGTTCGTGGGGGCTCTCTGGGATGACTGGCTTGGCTGACATGCCTATAATTCGCGATCCCAGAAGCCAATTGAAAGAGAAGACCGTGGCAGCAATAGCAGGCACCATTGATCAGAACCTGATTCCGGCAAACGCTCAGAGCAAATACAGTGTACGACCCAGGGACTTGCCCCTGAGCTGCCCGATGCCAGGCATGTACCTGTGGAATTCACATCCGAAGGTGTACCTGCCGATCGAGGCCACCGGTGACGCCAAGTGCCCCTACTGTGGCGCGCAATACCACCTGCTCAACAGCGACGACTGATCATGCATATCGTCACCGGCGGCGCCGGGTTTATTGGCAGCAACCT
>DDIP01000029.1:0-7550 GCA_002338605.1 Proteobacteria bacterium UBA1847
GGCGGTGGAGGCGGTGGTGGTGGCACGGGCATGTTGTTCCCGATTCTGCTGGGACTGGCGGCCATAAGATTGCGGCACCGACAGCGAAAGAAATATTGAAAAATCAGCGCATTTGATTCAGTGGCCGGGCATTTGCCCGGCCCCTTTTTTCCGTTGATCCACTCATGATGTCGCTGGTTTCCGCACCTGAGCCAGGTTTTGCCTGAACGCGTGACGGAGTTAGTTTTTTGATCGATGTCGCGGTGAGGATGATAAATCGGTAGTTCATGATGCAAAAAATGACAGAGGAGATTTGTTCGGTTCAGGTCTTGAACCTCAGGACGTAACGCCGTCTCCTGTCGGATTGATGCGGATACAAAGTGGTTTACCCTGGTTGCTTATTGATCCTTCGGTGGGCCTGAGTACGCATACATAGTGGGCTACGGTAGGTCCATGCTACCAATAATAACGTCTTCGATAGTCGGTCAGGAACTTGAAACGCCTGTATTCCCATTGGTATTGCTCAGGACATTCCCGCACGCACGCCTCGACTGATTTATTCAGTCCGGCGAGGGAGGTGTTGAGGTCAACGTCATAAATCGCCTCATCGACGGGTCGGAAGACCAACTCGTAACGGCCACCGGGTAAGCGTTTACAATAGGCGCATACAGCTCTCGCCCCGCTGCGTTGAAGCAGCTTCGATCCCAACGTCATCGTCAGCGTGGGTTCGCCGAAAAACGGAGCAAATTGACCGCTATGTCGAGGCGGAACCTGGTCGGGGAAGAGCAGCGCCATGTCATTGGCACGCAGGGCCTGCAAAACGGCGCGCAGTCCGGCAGTTCCTATCGATATCAACCTGGCTCCGTGCCGTTGTCGTTGCTGGCGAATAAAATCGGCAAGCGCTTTTGTTCTTGGCTCGCGATACAGGGCAGTAACGCTGTAGCGACTCGAGAGGTACAGGCTGACAATCTCCCAACTGCCTAAATGAGGCAAAAGTACCAGCGTGCCTCGACCGGCCGCCGCCGTCTCGTCGAGGTATTCCAGACCGTCGACTTTGCTGATTCGTTCCTCCAGGTCAGCCTTGCTACGCACCCAGCATCGTGCCATATCAATGATGCTTGCGTTCGTCTCAAACAGACTCGCCTTGACAAGTGATTGGCGTTGCTCTGGTGTCATCTCGGGAAAACAAATCCCAAGGTTCACTTCGGTGATTGGCCGTGCTCGGCTATTCGCCATCCACATGAACCCGACAGATACATGCGCGAGGCCATTGGCCACTGTATAGGGAATCCTTGCGAGGATTTGTATGAACAACCAACCCAACCAAAACTGTACTCTCTTGATCAAGATTGTCTCTTCCGTTCCTCTATCCTATAAGGTCAGTCACCGAGGGTGATCGCTCCTATTGCCGCTGTGCCGCAGTAGCTTCCTTTAGCGTTTGAATCAGTTCCTCATCCTCGGCGATGCTTCGACCAATGCCGGAGCTTGCGCCTGTAACCAGGATAGCCTTCTGCGCGCCACTGTCATCCGGCGCCGCAACAGCAGGTCGGGTTGGGCTGAGTGCCACGACAGATATAAAGGCAATTGATAGAACAAATCTTCCGAACATTGATGCTGCTCCTCGTGGCAGGTTGAACCAGTATGCACTGATGTCGAGAGCCGATCTATTGGCCATCGGAACTGGTCGGGTTTTATTCCGTTACCGCAGACGGTTGAGATAAGATCAGGAGCTACCATTGTCAGGCGGCCATCCGCCTCGTGAAGTGACGGCCTTTCGTCTCTCCACTCGTCGATGTCCAACTTCCGCCAATTACTGCTAAACGTCTAAGCGTTTAAGGACTACGAGTATGAAAATGCTAATCGCGATACTATTGCTGGCGGTAGTAATCAGCCTCGGATCGGCACTTTCTTCTATGACAAATCCCGATGATCGTTCGTCGCGAATGCTGCGTGCCCTGACCATTCGCGTTGTCCTGTCGATAGGCCTGGTCATTGTCCTGGTCATATCCTGGAAGTTCGGCCTCATTGAGCCACATGCGGGTGGTTAGTTCCGTGAGGCGCACAATTATCGATTTGACTCTGACGGTGCTGGCAATCACCTCGATGTCCTGCCTGATATCGCTGATGGCCATTTTCATCGGCGGAGGCCGGGGTGGTACGGACTTACGTAGCCTCATTTACCTTCAGGCCGGTCTTATCCCGGTCGCAATTGGTATTTCCATAGTCGGCGTTTTCGGATTCGTCCACCACCAGGGTTTGGCCGCAGGTATGCGAGCACTGTGGAGAGCGATTCCGCAATGGCAGGTATTCATATTCTTGCTGCTCAATTCCCTCGTCATATCTGGCGAGGTAGCATTTGTCATCGTCATGCGGGCTACGGAACAGGTTGTACTGTGGCAACAGCATATACCGCTGGTCTGCATGCTGGTTTGTTCGTCCGCCTATCTGGTGTTGTACGCGCGTGCAAACTCATACCCTGGCAGTCCGGCTGCAATGTCTGGACGGTGGATGTAGCGAAGCGACACTACACGCTGAAAAACATGATCGAGCATCAAAGAAAAGCAAAAGCGTTGTAGCATTGGCGCCGCGCACTCATTCGCAGGACCCCGCCCAATGACAGAATTGCTCCTTTATGCCGTCGTCGGCTTTGTTGCCCAGCTCATCGACGGCGCCCTGGGCATGGCATTTGGCATATCGGCCATCAGCCTGTTGCTTGCGGTCGGAATACCACCGGCCACGGCCAGCGCGACCGTGCACATTGCCGAGTGTGTTACGACCGGTGTGTCCGGTGTCTCGCATCATGCATTCGGCAACATTAACAAGACCCTGTTCCGGGCCCTGGTGCTCCCCGGCATGCTCGGCGCAGCTATCGGTGCCTTCCTGTTGTCGAGCTTTCCCAGTGAAGTATTCAGGCCCATTGTTGCCTGCTACCTGATCGTCATGGGCCTCGTTATCATCTTCAAGGCGTTCCGGGAGTTTCCGCCAAAAACCGTGACCCGACATCTGACGCCGCTCGGTCTTATCGGTGGCTTTCTGGACGCCGTCGGTGGTGGCGGCTGGGGACCGATCGTTGCATCCAACCTGATCGCAAGAGGCAACGCGATTCGCATGGCCATTGGCAGCACCAACGCGGTTGAGTTCTTCGTCGCCTTGTCCGCATCGCTGACATTCATCCTCAGCCTGGGTGTATTCGACTGGCGCATCGTCCTGGGTCTTGCAGCCGGCGGCGCAATCGGCGCTCCGCTCGGCGCCTGGGCGTGCAAGCATATCCCAGTCAGACCCTTCATGGTCTTCGTCGGTTGCCTGATCGTAGCGCTCAGCCTGCGGACTTTAGTCGCCGGATAAAGTGGCAAGGAAGATCGTGAAAACAGCAGTTGCGATCATTAGACCGGCGAAACAAGCCGACGCGAAATCGCCGGCTGGATGGCCCGGTTCCTTGGCTTGCCAATGCATGGTGATGTCGAGCTCCAATCGGTCTCGATCGTCCAGCACCGTGTTCGTGACAATGCCACTCCATACCGGATTGTCGAACATTTTAAAAACAATGCTGCGCGTGTGGACATCACTCGTAATGATCTCTCTCGTTGGCTTCTCGCCGGTGCCATCATCCAGGAACATTAGCCGATCCACGGTATTTGGACCCGGCCGTCCCAGGATTTCAGAGCGGGTAACGGCGGGAATGAACTTTTCGGGTGTTTCAATCTTTTCCAGCAGATGCTTCCAGAGCACATCGATCGGAGCATTCACGCGAGTGCGGTAGCTAACAAGTGCCATTTGTTCTCCAAAAATTTTTATTGGCAGTAACGTCTGAATACTACAAACGATAAGGATCGATTGCCAACGCGAAACACTGAATACGGATTGGTGATATGAGGGAGCAAGCCTAACGATTACTCGATACGCGTTCGCAAATCGCGGAGAACTGTTTTGATACTGTCTGAGTGTGCACTACCCATTCTGAGCAACAGTTTCTGGCCGGCCGACAATTCCGCCAGCTCAGGATCGGCGAATTCGTACAGCACATGTGGCCGAACAAGCGCTATCGGCGCATCCGGTGTCGGTGTTTCAAGCAAATGATCGATGACCTCGACGACACGGTCATTGAAATAGGCGTCGGGATAGCCGAGTCGAACATAGGATTCCTGGAACAGCGGATAGAAGCGGCGATAGGTGTCAACAGCCTGATCAGGGTTCGCGTTGCTGATCAAGCCGACAATCCGGTCGTAGCGCGCGAAGTTGTCAGCGCTGAGAACATACTCCCCATCAGTCTCCGACGCTTCAACGCGAAAATCATCAGCAAGCCTGCCCAACGGGCGTACTTTTTCGCTAACGTGCTTGCGCGGCAGGTTGTCGATCGTCGTTACGATCTTGTCAATCAGTGCCTCGTTGACGAGCAAGGGCTCGAGTTCGGTACCAAACAGGTCGACCAATGCCAGCAAGAAATACGCATCACTGTCATCGAGATCAGGCAAAGGCTGGAGTTGACGTTCGATCGTCTCGGTCGGCTCTATGGGTTCAAGCGGGTGTGCAGGCCCGGGCTCGCCCGCTGGCTCGTCAATTGGAGCTTGTACGGCGACCGGAGCCGGTTCTTCGCTCTGCGGCATCAGCTCGTCACGGAAATACCAGAGAGCTGCGAGAATTGCAGCCACCAGTACAATCAGAATCAGGGATCTTTCGTTCATCGGAGCAACCACTATCGGTCTGTTTCAGCGTAGCGTTAATATACTCGCATCACCGACCGGTATCGATATCGAATGAGTATGCGAGTAAGAGTAACAAGGCAGGACGACGCGCCGGCGCTGCTCAAGCTCTACCAGCGCGTCGCGCGAAATCCCGGCGGGCTGGCGCGTCGCGAAGCGGAAATAGATATCGGGTACATCGACGGATTCCTGTCGCGGGCGCAGGCAGCCGGTGTTAGCTATGTTGCTGAGTCGGATGCGGGCGAACTCATTGCTGAAATGCACGCGTACTCGCCGGGTATTGAGTGCTTTTCGCACGTACTGTCCGAGTTAACCATTGCTGTGGATCCGCAGACGCAAGGCTCGGGTGTTGGCCGTCGCCTGTTCGTTACGTTCATGCGTCACGTCGTCGATAGTTGCCCGGATATCACCCGGGTCGAGCTGATCGTTCGACAGTCAAACAATAGAGCCATTCGCTTCTACGAGTCCCTGGGATTTCAGCGAGAAGGCATGTTGGGACACAGGATCAGGAATACCGATGGTTCGCTGGAAGCGGACATTCCCATGGCGTGGATCCGGGGCGAGGCCGGATAGCGGCCCCCGGGGAGGCAGACGAACAATCGATCCGCGTGCTAATGTTGCTGGTGCGGTAGCGAACAAAAATCAACCAGGGCGGATAGAACTATGGCAATAGACTTTGAGTTGAACGGCAAGGCAGTCAGCCTCGATGCGGACCCGGCCATGCCGCTCTTATGGGCAATCCGGGATCTTGCCGGGCTGACCGGCACCAAGTTCGGTTGCGGCAAGGCCTTGTGCGGCGTCTGCACCGTACACATCAACGGCCAGCCGATGCGCTCCTGCGTAGTGCCCCTGTCTGCGGCTGCGGACGGCAAGGTTACGACGATTGAGGGTTTGTCTGAGAACGGCGATCACCCGGTGCAGGTCGCCTGGCGCGAACTTAACGTTGCCCAGTGTGGCTACTGCCAGTCGGGGCAAATAATGAGTGCGGTCGCCCTGCTTGAAAGAACGCCCAGGCCGACGGATGCCGATATCGACTCTGCGATGAGCGGCAACCTTTGTCGCTGCGGAACCTACACCCGAATTCGCAAGGCGATTCATCGTGCCGCGGAGGACCAGTCATGAGTAGCGTCAAGAAGATCAGTCGCCGCGAATTCATGAAGCGCACAGGCCAGGCCGGTGGCGGGCTGGTGTTTGCACTGACTTTTGCGAGCGCATGCCAACCGGAGGAGAAGGCCATCGGTCCCGCGGCCAAAGCCGCTGCGTCAGTCGCACCGAACGTGTATGTGAATATTCGAAACGACGGCATCGTCGAGATCTACTGTCATCGTTCGGAGATGGGCCAGGGCATTCGCACCTCGCTGCCGCAGGTTATCGCCGACGAACTTGAGGCCGACTGGGACAAGATCGAAGTTATCCAGGCCATCGGGCATGAAAAATACGGTGACCAGAACACGGACGGGTCGACGAGTATTCGCCAGCATTTCGACGTTCTGAGAAACGCCGGCGCCACTGCCCGCGATATGATGATTGCCGCTGCCGCATCTTTATGGGGAGTACCGGTCCGGGAATGCAGTGCCCGCGAACACGCGGTACACCACGTCGCGAGCGGCAAGTCAGCGGGTTACGGCGAACTTGTCGATACGGCAAAAGACATGCCGCAGCCGGAGACCGCGGCATTCAAGGCGCGCGAAGACTATCGCTACATCGGCAAGCCGATGGACACCATTGACGGCATGGCGTTCACAACCGGTGGTGGCATGTATGGCATTGACACGGTGTTGCCGGACATGTTGTTCGCATCCATTGAGCGTTGCCCGGCATTCGGCGGAACGGTCAAGGCTTACGACGAAACTGCGGCGCGCGCCGTGACCGGTGTTGTCAACGTGCTGCGTATGCCGGAGCCGACCTCGCCCGCGTTTTTCAACATCCAGGGCGGTGTCGCCGTGCTCGCCACGAACACCTGGTCCGCATCCGAAGGTCGAAACGCACTGGCCGTCGAGTGGGACCGTGGTGCGAACGGCGCTTACGACAGCGAGAGTTACAAGAAAAAACTCATCGACTCGGCCTCCGCCCCGGGCACCGTGATTCTGAACCGCGGCGACGCCGACATTGCTGCGGCAAAAACGCATGAAGCAATTTACTACGCGCCGCACCTGTCGCAGGCACCGATGGAGCCACCGGCAGCAACCGCTCGTATCAATGCGGACGGCAGTTGCGAGGTATGGGCCTGTACACAGGACCCGCAGACCGCGCGCGATACGGTAGCCGCAACACTGGGCCTCGATAAGGAACAGGTTACGGTCAACGTGACGCTGTTGGGCGGCGGGTTCGGTCGCAAATCGAAACCGGATTTCATCGCCGAGGCCGCCTGGCTGGCTCGTGAGAGTGGCAAGCCGGTCAAGGTCACCTGGTCGCGTGAAGACGATATCCGGCATGGCTACCTGCATGCGGTCAGTGCACAGTATTTCCGCGCCGGGCTGGATGCCGACGGCAACACGCAGACCTGGCTGCATCGCACTTGCTTCCCGACGATCTTCTCGACTTTTTCAAACGATGCAAAGCAGGCCACCGGATTCGAACTCACGCTGGGTCTTGTCGATAACCCCTGGAATGTGCCGAACATGCGGGTTGAGAGCTGCGAGGCCGAGGCGCACGTTCGAATCGGTTGGCTGCGATCGGTTTGCAACGTCTTTCACGCGTTTGGCAACTGCGGTTTCGTCGATGAACTGGCGCATGTCAGGGGCGAGGACCCGAAGGATCACCTGCTCAGGATGATCGGCCCGGCGCGAAAAATCGACCCGGCTGCAGATGGCGCCGAGTATCCCAACTACGGTCAGGATCTCGCTCAACATCCCATCGATACCGGCCGGA
>DDIP01000029.1:7659-23624 GCA_002338605.1 Proteobacteria bacterium UBA1847
GGCCGGCTTGCCGCCGTCGCCGAAAAAGTTGCCAGCATGGCTGGCTGGGGACGCGACCTGCCCAAAGGGCGCGGGCTCGGAATTGCCGTGCACCGCTCGTTCCTGTCCTACGTTGGCGTCGTCGCCGAAGTGAGTGTGAATGACAACGGCAAGCTGGTTGTTCATGAAGTCTGGAACTGTATTGATGCCGGAACCGTGATCAACCCGGATCGCGTGCAGGCCCAGATGGAAGGCGCAACAATTTTCGGCATGAGCCTCGCATTGCACGGCGAGATCACCGCGAAAGACGGCGGTATTGTCCAGGGCAACTTCGATACCTACCCGATGGTTCGCATCAACGAGGCACCCACTGCAATTCACTGCCACATCATGGAAAGCGATGCGCCTCCGGGCGGCGTCGGCGAACCGGGTGTGCCGCCAGTCGCACCGGCAATCGTGAATGCCTACTTTGCCGCGACGGGCAAACGCGTGCGCGAACTTCCCTTGCGAAAGGCGGGTCTCGCGTAACGCTCGAACAGTGCCATGGACATATTTACCGCGACGATTGCGGTTAGCGTACTTATTTTTGTCTTCATTGGCAGTTATTCAGGGCGTAGCGTCAAACAGCTTGACGACTACTTTGTTGCGGGACGACGTGCGCCGACGCTGCTGATTGTCGGCACCCTCGTTGCGAGTGTTTTCAGCACGTCCATTTTCATGGGCGAAGCGGCCTTCACCTACGACGGGCAACTCGGTCCGTACATGCTGTTTCCCGGCATTGCCGTCGTTGGCTATGTTTACGGTGCATTGCTGTTCGGCACCTATTTGCGCCGCAGCCGCGCGAAAACGGTGGCGAGCTACCTCGGTGAACGCTTCGACAGTCATCGCGTGCAACAAATTGCCGGAATCACGATCATCATCGGTCTCGGCGGCTACCTGCTGGTCGTGACACAGGGCGCGGCGATTCTTCTCAATGATTTGACCGGCCTGTCGTACGTACAGAGCCTTGTCATCGCGTGGCTGAGTTACACCGGGTTCACAATCTATTCGGGTTCCCGGGGTGTCGTGATCACGGACACGCTGATGTTCCTGCTGTTCACGGCGGCGACCATTTGTTTCGTCTATCTGATCGTCAGTGACATCGGCGGTGTTGCCTCCGCAGTGGAAACCCTGGCGCAGGGTGACATCAAGGGTGATATCGCATCCTGGCACGGCATTGTTGGACCTGGTACCGCGTGGCCGACGCCCATGGACTACCTGATCTGGATGCTGGTCATGGACATGTCCTGGGGCATGGTTTACGCAGTGGGTCCCTGGCAGGCGAGCCGTCACCTGATGGCCCGGAACGAACACGTCGTCATTCGCGCCGCGATCTACGCCTGTTTCGCCGTAATCCTGATGCAGCTGCTTATCTATGGCGCCGGTGGTGTCATCAATATCTTCAATAGCGATATTACGCCGTCAGAAACAGTCATCATCTGGGCTGCCAAAAGCATGGTTCCCGAATTTCTGGGCGCGCTCCTGCTCGCGGGAATTATTGCAGCTGCACTGTCAAGCGCATCAACATTTCTATCACTGGTCGGATTCAGCGTCAGCAATGACATCATCGTGCGCGACAAAGCGCGGAGCCTCGGATCGACGCGTTTCGTGATGGTCCTCGTTGCCGTTGTTGTGCTTATCACCTGTTTCTATTTTCCGCCGAACATTTTCTGGGTCATGATGTTTATTGGCACGGTGTTCGCATCCAGCTGGGGTCCTGTCGGCCTGATGAGTGTCTGGAGCAAGACCATCACTCGAGACGCGGCCTTCTGGGGAATTGTCACGGGCTTCCTGTTCAACGTCGTTCCGTCGGCGCTCAGGTACCTGGAACTCATTTCGCTGCCGAGCTACCTTGATCCTGCGATCATAGGTGCGGCAGTCAGTACCGTCACCATTCTGGTACTGTCGAAAATCGGCCAGGTGACAGCGAAAGAGGCTCGCTTCCGTGAGCATCTTCATCAGACACCGCACACGGATCGAGATTGGAAAAAAACCAGGACTACGCTGATCGGCGCTGGCCTTTTGGTTGTTTACGGGCTGGCGATGCCCGTCGTGATGCTGGTCAACTACGTCTACCCGTATCAACGCGGTGCTGGGAAGCTGCTGGGCGACGGCAGCCTGGACTGGTCACGTGGTGAGGTGCTGCTGACATTGTCGATTGCGTTACTCTTCATTCCACTCGGCGCTATTACGGGGCTGGTGATCTGGAAGCGCTATCGTCCATCGAACCCGCAGGCAGAGACACGAGGCATCGGAGCCATATGACGAAAATACCGGGAATTTCGGGAAGCCTGCGCGGCGTGCCATGACGTGTACATACCTTTCGTCTGTCTGAGGAAAACGCCGAGCCGTCATAACTCGCGCTTGCCCGTCAGAATCCCGGGCCGCACCTGGTCAACCATCTCGCGTACCGCCGTGATTACAAGCTCTGGATTGTCCTTGTGAATGTAATGGCCGCAGAGTTCGCAAACGGTATGAGTCGATTTCGTCGTTTGGGCGGCGAGTGATTTCTGAGTCTCCAGCCAGACGCTGTAGAACAGTTCGTCATCCTTAGTAGCCTTGCCCCTTGTCAAGACTGACAGTGGAACGTCGGGGAAGGGCTCTGCGCGCAGTACCTCATGCATCGTCAATTCGCCATCCTCGAGCTCCCTCTTCGGCGCACCCTGTAGCAGCGCCGCGAGCAAAGCCGGTGGTCTGCATGAGCGAGCACCAGCCGCCTCGCATTGCCGGGTGAAGTCTGCGTGTCGCGAATCGACCAGGACGACCCCTGCAACTTCGTCGGGGTAGGTTCTCGCAAACAGCTCCATATAGGTACCACCAATTGAGTGTCCGACGAGAACATACGGCGGCGGGAGTTCGAGCGCCTGCAACGTCGCTCGAAGTTCGCGGACTATGGTGGCTCCGTCACGTGAGCGGTTCGAGCTCCTGCTCGCACCATAGCCAGCCCGATCGTAGGCAAGTACCTGCGCAAATTGCGCCACCGCGTCGTAAATCGGAACCCAGCTCTCTTTGCCATCAGCAAGCCCGGATTCCAGCACGACAGTTGGTGTTCCCGAGCCGCGCAACACGTACGTGTGAGTCGCCGCCGAAGTGGTAATTCCCTGTGCCGCCGGCAATGTCGAACAACCAGAGAGAAGGATCATTAATATCGTCAGGTTGACAGTCACAAATTTCATGGCAGGCTCACTTGCAGAAGATCGACATCAAGAAGAATGTCCTGCACCGACAGCTTTAGTCTCTGAAACAGATCCTCGTAATCGCCGAGGCTGGCGCTTGCACAAAAAACGATCGTCAGGTCATTGCCCGATGATTGCAGGTGGTGAAACTCAGTACGCGTTCCTGCGTCCTGGCCAGCATTCCAGTAGATTGAGACAGTCGGCGTCGAAACGTTCGCAACGTCGACACCGAGTGCTGTGGCTGAAGGCGGATCGCCGGCACCGGACGGAGTAACAAGTTCGGCCCGCATGGCGTTTGTCAGCACGCTCTCGGAGGTGAAGATCGCATGGACGAAGCTGGCGACATCAGCAGCGGAAGCCTGAATACCACCGTCAGAAACCCCGTAGTGGCTGTACCACGGGTACACATCAAGTAGTGAACCCTCCAACTCGACGTAGCCGTGGGCCAGGTTCGGCACACCGTTCGCCTCGTATCCGTGCAGGGTATCCTGCAGACCGAGGGGTGCCAGCGCGTAATTACGGACAATGTCCTGGACGGGCAGACCGCTGGCCGCTTCGGCAATCAGTCCAAGGAGCACATAGTTCGAATCGGCATACCGGGCGCTCGTCCCCGGCTCAAAGTGCAGCGGACGACCCAGGAAATACGGCAGAACGTCTACGTTGCTCCAATGGCGATTCGGGTCCGGAAGAAAGGCATTAAACAGCCAGTCCGTAGAGTCGTCCTGGTAGTCGAAAATCCCGCTCGTGTGATTAAGCAAATGCCGAACCGTGATTCGATCGCTGGACGGTATTCCGTCTGCAATTGACCTTGGCAACCATCGTGTGATCGGATCGTCCAGGCCGAGAAGACCATCGGCCGCCATCTTGACGATTGCGACGGCGGTATAGGTCTTGCCAACACTGGCCAGGTAAAACCGGTGGTTTGCGCTCAACGGCACCATGGACTCAAGAGCTTCGACGCCGGCGACACCGTTGAAGTCCAGGTTGTCACCTTTGACTGAAACTGCGACGGCTGGCAAGCCGTCCGCAACGGCCTGATCCAGCGCCACCTGCAATCGTTCCGCTACCGATTGCCGCACGGGCAATTCGGCGGTCCGACTGGATGAGTTGCAGCCAATTATTTGTGCTGCAAGGAGTGCTACCGTCAGTAAATGTAACGGTTTGCTAAGTAAAGCTTTCATCTTTGTATTCCTTAAAAAATTTCTAAAACGTTCCGCCAAAGACCGCCACCAGCCACCAGGCCAGCATGAAGAGGGCGATCAGGCCGATTAGGTTGGCCGTGAATTTCCAGAATTTGTCCATGGCCGCGCGTCCTTAGTGCGCCCGGCGAAGCAGGAAGCCCGAGAAACTCAGGATTTCCTCGCCATCGACTTCGGTGATACGAATCGTGTCGCCCTTATTACGTCCGAGACCCGCGATCACGGCGTCCGTATCCGATACCACCCGCAGTGCTTCGGTAAAAACTTCCTTGCCGCCGGGCTTCATTTCGACATTAAGTTTGGCAATAAGAAGACCATCGTCGTAAGCAAGCTCGACGCTTTGCAAAATTATGTCGCCCGCCGCGTTCGTGACTTCGTAAGTACCGAGGCGCTCTCGCCATGCTGTGGAAAGCGGTTGCGGCTCAATTCTCTCAGCGACGACCATGACGGGTTTTGAGTTCACATGAAGCACAAGCAAATCCCGCCCGGCGATCTTTCGATAGCCAATACCGGCTCTGCCGATATTTCCCATGTTGACTGGAAACAGGCCAAGCAGTTTGTATTGCAAGTGGTAGTAACCGTCTTCGCGCCGCAGTAAGTCGAGCTTCGTGCCACTCACCTCGAATTTGAGACGACTCCCACGCGGATAAATGTGTGCCACCCCCATGGGCGTCGACCATGCGCCCGGGAGGCGCTCGAGATCTTCGCTTAACGTCGGCAGCCTGGACTCAGGTGTCACAGGTGTTTTTCGCTTAATCCCGGTCTTGCTTTCCAGAGCAAGCGCCAGTGCTTCGTTACTGATCTCGTCAATCACGCCTTGCGCTGTATTGCTGTTCGCAAAGACAACGACCGCCAGCTTTTGATCGGGCAACGTCAGAAACCCGCTGTAGAACATCATGGTTCCGCCGTCGTGGTTTGCGACGATGCCAGCTTTCTCGCCAATGCGTTGATCCAGTCTCCATGCGAGGCCAACCTCCTGGTGCAAATCGAAAGTGCCGTTCCCGTCCTGAAAACTCTGCATCTCAGCCAGCGTCTCGGACTCGAGAACGCGACTACCATTGAACTCGCCTCGGGCAAAAGTCATTTGCGCGAAATGTGCCAGGTCCACGACGCTTGCGTTGAGTGCCCCGGCCGGAAGGTCCCGAAGATAAGGCGTGGGGAAATTCTTGCCCTTGAAGTAGCCCTTCGAGCTTCGGCCATCGTCGCGCAGGTTCGGTGCGATATAGGCCTGTCGCATGCCGGCTGGTCGAAGAATCCGGTCTTCGATGTATTCGGCGTAAGGGATACCGCTGACTTTTTCGACCGCGTGACCCAGCAACGAAAAGCCAACATTGGAATACGCTTCAATAGTGTTGGGCGCGCTGATGACGTACTCGTCCTGCAATACCCTGACCAGGTCCGTGAACCTGGCGGTTTCGTCGCCCCACATTTGATTATGGCGATCAGAGGGCAGCCCGGCGTGATGTGTCATCAGCAGGCGCGGCGTAATCGGATCGTCCTCTGGGAATCGGCTCTTGATGCGGAACTCCGGCAGGTAAACCTGCAACGGCTGATCGATGTCCATAAGACCTTCCTCGACCAGTTGCATTGCCGCGGTTGCGGTGAAGAGCTTGGTTATCGATCCGGCCCGATAGATAGTATCCGGGCTGGCCTTGATACCCTTTTTCTTGTCCGCAAAACCAAACCCTTCTGCCCAGACGATTTCCTGATCATCGACGACGGCAATGCTCAGCCCGACGATATCCCGCTCGGCCATCTTGTCGCCAATCATCCAGCGCATGTGCGAGCGCAGGTAATTGTAGTGATCGCCCTGAGTCTGGCTCGGGCGTTGTGGCGCAGTAGAACAAGCGCCCGCAAAAATGAATGCGAGCACGAGTAAACAGATTCCTGTCTTTTTCACTTTATTGTCCCTTTCTAGAAGCGGTAAATAAGCGCACTAAAAATGCTCGCTTCGTGATTTTTTTCGATGATTGGACTCGACTTGATGCTGTCGTCCAGGCGCAGGTATTCGGCACCAGCGAGAATCTGCCAGCGCTGTGTGAGCTTGTAAGCCGCGGTAAGACCGGCCGAGATATTGGTCGCTCTGCCAGCCGCGTAGGCTGGACGTGTTGCGTTGGCTTCGCTAACGCGGACGCCGTAGTAGTAGTCAACGAGGTCAGCGCTGCGCCACTTCAGTTCGATTGATGGCACGACCGTCCAGCGACCGGATTGATACGGTACCTGGTACGACGCAGCGATCTCGTAGCCCTGGTGTGTTCCGGTAACATCGCCCAGAAACCTGAGCTGAGCGGCACCCCAACGGCCACTGGTTGCCAGGCTGAAGCCTGCATCGAGTGCCGGGTTTCGTTTCTGCATTCCGGCCAGCGCCGAATTGCCCTTTGGATCAAAGCCGTCGAAGCGCGCCTGTCCTTCCAGCGCCAGCTGAAAACCCTTCAAATCGATAAGGCGGTAGGAGACCGATCCAAAGCTGAGGCTCAGTCGATCTCCCTCATAAAACGGAAACGGCCCGCCGTCGATCTCGATATCCGCACCTTGCTGGGGCGGTTGATGTGCGGCGATGCCAATTCCGATGCCCCATTCGCCGGCACGTCCAACGTTCGGTACCAGGCTTGCGGTCACAAGAACCAGTAACAGCGGCCCAAGTGCTTGTTTCATTGAAAAATCCTCCTGTAGTTAAGAAGTGGAGGATTTTGCGGGCCGATTGGTGCCCTGTAGTCCGGGCGTGTAAGTCCGGACGAATTCCTGGCCTAGTCCGGTGCCGCGGCGAGGGATTTCCGATACTGGCCGGGCGTCATCATGGCGTGTTGCCTGAACGCGTCGTAAAAGGCCGACTTCGAGTTGAAGCCGGATTCCATGGCGATTGTCAGAATATTGGTCCTGGAGTCGGGCGATGTGGCGAGAAGTTGCTTCGCCATCCCGACGCGGTACGAATTGACGAAATCAAAGAAATTCTTGCCCGTCTGTTCGTTGATGATCTGCGACAGGTAGTTGGACGAAATCCCGAGTTGACTGGCCAGCTGGGACATTGTCAGTGTGTTATCGAGATACGGCCGTTCGCGGGCCATGTAGGACTCAAGTTCTTTGAGGAGCAAGCCGCTCGTCTCGGCATCGAGCGCGGACCGCTGATATTTCTTTTTCCCGGCGACGACCGTCGTGCTGTCAGTCACCACATCGTCGCCATCCTGCGAGAAAATCTGCGGCTGCCGCAGGCCCATATACCCGATACTGTAGATGACGATGACAGTGGCGAGATTCAGCAGCCTCTCGAGGTTTTCATTGCTGATAAACGCTCCGGAGAACACGGTCCCGATAAAGTACAGGATATACAGAACGCAAAATGCAGCGAGCAGGTTTCGCAGCCAGACCAGGCTGATTTTTTGAATCGACGAGAATTGTTCGCGGATGCTTCGACCGTGCCGGATCAGCCGCCGGATGGACAATGCAAAATAGGTGGCGATTTGCGGAATCGGAAAAACAAAAATAAACAAGCCGCCGAGAGCCCACAAACCGATTCCGGGATCTACATCGGCATCCGAATAAATTGACGCGAGCAGTTTGTCATCGCTTACAAAATAGAAGGGAACAAGCAAAACAATACTGGCCGCCAGCGGCAGGAAGTGGGCGAGTTTCGCGAATGACAAGCGAAACGTCGACTGCGATGTCAACGCACACACATACAGGTATGTCAGCGGCCCGTACAGGAAGCTGGTAATAGCCTCGATGAAAATCACCCGGGGAAATTCAACCAGGTAGCGAGACTCTTTCAGGAAATCGACACCGAGATCGGCCGCAAACGTTACGGTGATCAGGGCCAGAAGCCTCAGGGCTGTAATATTTCCGGATTTGACGTTGAGAATTGCAAGCGCGAGGAAGACGCCGTGGGCTGCGCCGAGCAATAGAATGCCTGAGTACAGTGAGTTTGCAGTTTCCAATGCGACAAGGCTCGTCGATGTGAGCGGAATACAAAGATTCTACGCGTGATTCGGTCGTTTTACCCGGCCGGGGCGGCCCGTTTCAGTCTCAGAAAACCTTGCGCAGGGTCGACTGCAGCTTGTCAACACACTCAAAAAGGGGGTCGGGAACCCCTGAGCACGTTGACCACATTGGTCCCGATGTCGGACACCGCGTAACCGCCCTCCATGACAAACAGCGTCGGCAGGTCAAGGCGGCCAATACGCTTGCCGACTTCAAGATAGTCCGGCGTCCTGAGTCGAAACTGCGAGATCGGATCATCGATAAACGTGTCTACGCCAAGGGATACGACCAGGTGGTCGGGCGCGAAGTCTGATATTCGCTGCAAGCCGGTATCGAGCGCGGAAAACCAGTCGTCCGCACTGCTCTGCCACGGCAACGGCAGGTTCAGGTTAAAGCCTTTGCCCGTACCCTCGCCGGTCTCATCGGCGTGTCCGAGGAAAAACGGGTACTCCTGGCGCGGGTCGCCATGGATCGAAACAAACAGAATGTCATTGCGATCGTAAAAAATCGACTGCGTGCCGTTGCCGTGGTGGTAGTCGACATCGAGTATGGCTACGCGCTTCGCGCCCTGATCACGAAGGTATTGAGCGGCAATCGCCGCATTGTTGAAAAAGCAGTATCCGCCATAGTAATCGGCGGCGGCGTGATGGCCCGGCGGACGGCATAACGCGAAGGCCCGGGTTTCGCCATCAACAAGCTTCTTCGCTCCGGTCAGTGCAACGTTTGCGCCCGATGTGATGGCAGTCCAGGTTCCGGCGGTTATCGGCGTTGCGGCATCAAATGAAAAATACGACAACTTGCCGTCGATGTAGTCCGGCTCGATCTGTCGCATGCCGCGCACCGGCCAGTTGAGGGGTAGCGCGTCGCTGCTTCGACCCTCGGCTGTCCACAGTCCCCAGGCTTCTTCGAGAAACGCGACGAACTGCGGGCTGTGCACGCGTCGAATGGGTTCGAGGCCGAAGGTGTCAGGAGCGATTATTTCGCCGAGCTGCGCGTCCCTGACTGCGGCTAATATATTGTCTGCACGAGCCGGGAATTCAAAGCAAGGCTGGAACTTGCCGTCGTTGAGCTCCCCCTGGCCGTGGTGCAGTCGATGGTCGTCGCTGTAAATCGTCAGCATTTCGCTATTTCCATTTCGGCTGGTACGCGTCAGTATCGCAAGAACGCTTTGCAATACACAGCGATTGTGCGATCGTCAGGCGCTGCCTGCCAGCCCCCCACTAAGGAGTAACGTCGTGTTCCGCAAACTACCGATCTGGATTGCTCTTCTGGTCAGCGTCGTTGCCTGCTCGAAGCAAGGCGCGCCCAATCAGGTCGCGACGGAACATTTCGACCTGCTGGTTATTAACGGTGAGGTCTACGATGGCCTTGGCGGAGATCCGTACCGCGCAGACATCGCGATACTCGGCGACCGAATCGTCGGCATTGGCAGCAACCTCGGCTCTGCCGACCAAACCATCGATGCATCCGGCCTTGCGGTGTCGCCGGGCTTTATCAACATGCTGAGCTGGGCCACCGAGTCACTTATCGCCGACGGTCGATCTGAGAGTGATATCCGGCAGGGCGTGACCCTGGAAGTCATGGGTGAGGGCTGGAGCATGGGGCCGCTGAGCGACGAAATGAAGGCCGAAGCACCGGGCCAGCAGGGCGATATCAAATACGACGTCACCTGGACAACACTGGGCGAGTATCTGCAGTTTCTCGAAGACAAGGGTATCTCCACCAACGTCGCCTCGTTCGTCGGTGCGACCACCGTGCGAATCCATGAGCTCGGATTTGCAGACCGGGCACCGACCGATGAAGAACTCAAGCGCATGCAAGACCTGGTTCGGGCGGCAATGGAAGAAGGCGCGCTGGGTGTGGGATCGTCACTTATCTACGCACCGGCATTCTATGCGGACACGGACGAGTTGATCGCACTTGGCCGTGTCGCTGCTGACTACGGCGGTCGCTACATTTCTCACATTCGAAGCGAAGGCGGCCAGTTCGTTGAGGCGGTCGATGAGCTGATCACCATTGCTCGCGAGGCAGGACTCGGTGCCGAAATCTATCATCTGAAAGCAGCCGGAGCGGATAACTTCGGCAAGCTCGAAGCGGTGTTCGATCGAATCGAAGCCGCGCGAGCCGCGGGCCTCGATATCACCGCGGACATGTACACCTACACCGCCGGTGCAACGGGACTGGACGCGTCGATGCCACCGTGGGTGCAGGAAGGCGGCTACGAGGCGTGGGCCGAGCGCCTTAAAGATCCGGCAATTCGAAAACGCCTGCTAACAGAGATCGCGACACCGACAGATGACTGGGAGAACCTCTATCACTCGGCCGGCAGCGCGGACAAAGTCATACTGGTGGGCTTCAAAAACCCCGAGTTGAAACCCCTGACCGGCAAGACTCTCGCCGAAGTTGCGGCGATGCGAGAGACATCCCCCATTGAAACGATGATGGATCTTGTCATTGAAGACGGCAGTCGTGTTGGAACCATCTACTTCATCATGTCCGAGGACAATGTGAAAAAGAAAATCGCACAGCCCTGGATGGCATTTGGATCGGACGCGGAATCGCTAGCGCCCGAAGGGAAATTCCTGCTGTCGAACCCGCATCCCCGCGCTTACGGAACCTTCGCGCGCCTGCTCGGAAAGTACGTGCGTGATGAAAAGGTCATTTCCCTGCAGGAGGCTATTCGACGACTGACGAGCCTGCCAGCCGGCAACCTGAAGATCGCGGGACGCGGTCAGCTCAAGCCAGGCAACTTTGCCGACATTGTGGTATTTGATCCGGCAGCCGTTCAGGACCATGCGACCTTCGCCAACCCGCACCAGTACTCGACCGGTGTAGAGCATGTCATCGTGAATGGCACGCCGGTCCTGCTTGATGGCGAGCACACCGGCGCGACGCCAGGGCGGTTTGTGAAAGGGCCCGGGTACCGGCAAAATGATCAGTAACCGCAGTTAACGAAAGCTGGCACAGGCCCGGGACAAATGAACGAGCAAATCGACCTCACCACACACTGGGTCGGCATCACGTCGCTGATTCTATTCGTACTGGCGTATTCAGCGGTCATCGCCGAAGAATACACGCACATGCGAAAGTCCAAGCCGGTCCTGCTGGCTGCGGGCCTGATCTGGGCACTGGTTGGTTACCAGTATGCAGAGGCCAATCTTTCGCTGGTCGCCGAGGAAGCGATCGATCATTTCCTGATTGAATTTGCACAGCTCTTCCTGTTTCTCCTTGCCGCGATGACTTACGTCAATGCGATGAGCGAACGTAATGTGTTCAACGCCCTGCGCGCCTGGCTGACGAGCAAGGGATTTAGTTACCGGAGTATTTTCTGGATCACCGGCGTGATGAGTTTTTTCCTGTCGCCGGTGATCGATAACCTGACAACCGCACTGGTCATGTGTGCCGTTGTTCTGGCAATCGGAAAGGGAAAGCCGAAGTTCATTACCGTGGCCTGTATCAACATCGTCGTCGCAGCGAATGCGGGCGGCGCATTCAGTCCGTTTGGTGATATCACGACATTGATGGTCTGGCAGCGTGGCCTGATAGAGTTCCAGACGTTTTTCGCGCTGTTTATTCCATCCGCCGTCAACTACCTGGTGCCCGCGACCCTGATGTCCTTTGCCGTACCGAAGGAAGCAGCGACGGCCAGCAAGTCACGCGAGAAAACCAAACCCGGGGCCAAGCGAATTGTGCTGCTTTTTGTGACGACTGTCGCCACGGCCGTCACCTTCCACAATGTCTTCGGCTTGCCTGCATTTATGGGCATGATGACAGGACTCGCTTTTCTCAAATTGTTCGGCTATTACCTGCGAATGACGTCACGGGTCTCGGTGGCGGAGCGTACGCAGTACCAGTCAGTCGGTGAGGTCACACCGTTCGACACTTTCAAGGAAGTCGCGAGGGTCGAGTGGGACACACTGTTGTTCTTCTTCGGCGTCATTCTGTGCGTCGGCGGTCTGGGATTCATCGGCTACCTCGAACACATGTCGGTGTTCCTGTACAACGATCTGGGCGCAACAGCCGCCAACATCATCGTCGGGATCCTGTCGGCACTCGTTGACAATATCCCCATCATGGTTGCCGTACTCGAAATGAACCCGGCGATGGACCTGCAGCAATGGTTGCTTGTCACCATGACGGCTGGCGTCGGTGGCAGTATGTTGTCCATCGGCTCCGCTGCGGGCGTTGCACTGATGGGCCAGGCCCGGGGTCACTACACGTTTTTCGGACACCTTCGCTGGACGCCCGCCATCGCACTCGGTTACTTTCTGAGTATCTGGGTTCACTTCCTGGTAAACGCCCGATTCGCAACCTGACCGAACTCGACAGACTCAGTGCGCTGGACAAAGAGCTTGTCGCTGCGTCGCGTGACATCAAAATCCTGTCTGAAATCGCCTGGGAACCGGCGCTGCAGCGTCCGTTTATTCAGCGCTGGGAGCGAGGCAACCCGGCACTCCCGGAGGTCAGCTACGATCCCGCGGATTATTCACCGCAGATACGGCAGCTCGATTCGATCATCCGGCGAGCATCCGCACTGGAACACCCGCTCGCGGACTACCTGAAAGATACGGCACAATCTTATATCGATGTTGCGCGGCTGATCGGTAGCCTCGGTACAAGCAGAATGACCGAGCTGTCGATCGGTATTTACGGCCGTCCCGGGAACCCGATAACCGGCGGCGACGGGGCAACCAGCCTTGACGCCGCAAAATACTTTATCGATGTCGGTGCCGAATTTTACGCGACGTACCTGCTTCGCGATGCGGACTATTGCCTGAGTGCGCAAACCATCAAGGACGACCTGGAAGCCGGTCTTAAAGAAGTATTCGACGACGGCCTGATCAGTGTCGTGGTCGACCCCGACCTGGCCGCCAAGGCTGCAGCGGGAGCAACCCGTATTCGTCTGCGGGACTCAACGTGTTTTTCGCCGTACGACGCACAGCAATTGCTGCAGCACGAGGTTTTTGTACATTCGCTGACCGCGCTTAACGGTCGTTCGCAGGCAACGATCAGTGCGATGAGCCTCGGGGCGCCGCGAACGACAGCAGCACAGGAAGGACTCGCGACATTCGCCGAGCTGGTAACCGGGTCGATTGATATTTCCCGTCTCGAGCGCATCGCCATGCGTATCATCGCGATCGACATGGCGCTCAACGGAGCGGACTTCATCGACGTTTTTCGCTACTTTGTGGACACCGGGTTACCGGTCGCCGAATGCTACAATTCGGCGATGCGCGTATTCCGGGGTGCGCCGGTCAGCGGCGGTCATGCGTTTACGAAAGACTCGGTCTACCTGCGTGGTATGCTGGAGGTGCACACGTTTTTCCGCTGGGCTTTCAAAGAACAAAAGTTTCGATTTTGTCAGCACTTCTTTGCCGGTCGCATGACACTGAACGATGTTGTTCGTTACGAATCGTTTTTCGAAGACGGCACCTTGAGTCAGCCAAAGTACCTGCCACCGTGGATGACGCGCACGGCCGGCCTCGGTGGCTATCTCGCATTTTCTGTTTTTGCGAATACAATCAACCTGGCCGGAGTGCAAACCGAACACGATTTCTATGATTTGATACGCCACTGATTTGGCCGCACAAGAGCGGCAATCGAGGGAGCCATGAGTTACCAGGAAACCCCGGAACCGCTGTGCAAACCGGTCTCCGGAAGCATTGAGCTCTGTGTCGAACCGAAGGAGAAAAGCCTCGGCGAGTTCACGGTAAGACGGGTATTGCCATCAATCGATCGCCGCAGAGTCGGCCCCTTCGTGTTTTTCGATCACATGGGGCCGGCTGAATTTCCGCCGGGCAAGGGTATCAATGTGAGACCGCATCCGCACATCGGGCTCTCGACCGTAACCTATCTTTTCGATGGTGAAATCATGCACCGTGACAGCCTCGGCTACGCACAGGCGATCCATGAAGGTGCGGTCAACCTGATGACCGCGGGTAAGGGTATCGTGCATTCGGAGCGTGCCGGCGACGACTTGCACGAGGTGTCGACGCTGCACGGCATCCAGACCTGGATGGCGTTACCGACAGACAAGGCAGAAATGGATCCTGCGTTCGAACACTTTCCGGCAGACGTGCTGCCGGATTTCGATATCGACGGTGCGCACATTCGCATCATTATGGGTACTGCCTACGGCCACACGTCGCCGGTGACGACCCATTCACCGACCTTGTATCTGGCGTGCGAAATGCCGGCCGGGATCGCACTGACGTTGCCCGATCATTACGACGAGATTGCCGTCTATGCCGTAAGCGGCAAAGTCCGGATCGATGATGAAACGTATTCCGGCGGTGTGCTGGCCGTGGCCAGCCCGGGCGCCAAGGTTACGGTCAGCGCCGAGGAGCAGTGCCTGTTCATGGTCATCGGCGGTGATTCCATCGGCGAGCGCAAAGTCTGGTGGAATTTTGTGGCCAGTTCAGCCGAACGCATGGAGCAGGCGAAACGAGACTGGAAAGAAGGTCGATTCGGTACCGTTCCCGGGGACGACGAATTCATTCCGCTGCCGGAATAAGTCACGCGACTGGACGATTCTAGAACGAAACGTGGAACCTGAGGCTTGCAACGGTCACGGCGCTCGGAACCCCCGCGCCGGTGCCATCAAAGCCCGGATTCTCAACGTGCTGTATCGACGGTGTCAATTGCAATCGGTCATTGACGAAGGAAAAGCGGTAAAATATCTCGGCATCCCAGACATCGGCAAGGTTTCTTTGCTGGAAGGTGTCGGAAACCGACGTGTGTGCAATACCGATGCCGAACAGACCATGCCGCAGTTGTCGCTCGAACGCGAAAGCGGCGAACTGGTTCGCAACTGAGACGTCTTTGCTGGCGACGCCAAAACGAAAGTTCAGCGCGTTTGCCTGCTTGCGCCAACCGATGACGAGGTAGCTGCCGTAATTTCCATCCGTCGTACGATTGGCACCG
Organism: Proteobacteria bacterium UBA1847; assembly: GCA_002338605.1. Lineage (GTDB taxonomy): Bacteria > Pseudomonadota > Gammaproteobacteria > Steroidobacterales > Woeseiaceae > UBA1847. The sequence goes on from DDIP01000029.1 coordinate 22,952, forward strand.
AGAACGTCGTGTTCGTCCGAACGCCACCACCCGCCAAAGCGCAGCGCCAGCTGATTGTGTGACCATCCCGCCTGCGCCCCGACGAACACGCCCCGGCCATCGGAGCCGATGTTCAACAATTCCTGGTAGGACCTGTCCGGCATATTGGCAATGCCGTCCGAGCCGCTAACGACGACGGCGATATCCGGTCCGTGGTCCCAGCCGTTCCAGTTGAAGACGCCGCCAAGGGTGTAGTCCGGAAATTCAATGGTTGCGTTGTGCGAAAAACTGCCGTTCAAAAACTCTTTATTCTCGTCCGTTGCGATGCGTCCAAGATCCAGCCAGGCCGATGGATCGATCAGCCCAACAGACAGGGTCTTCTCATCGGCCAGAAAAAACGTGTAGTTAAATTCGGAAACCTGCAGTCCACCATCGCCGTCCCGGTTCAACACAGAACCCGCGTCGGCGTTAGCCGTTGGATACAGCGACGATATGCCATTGCGGTCAGGCGTTGTACTGCCCTCAGCATAGAACAGCCACTGGCCGTGCTCGGTTGTTGACTCGAAAACCAGGTCAACAGACAGCGTCTTTTCCCTGTCAACCGAATTGTTGTCGCTGGCCTGGAAAATAGCGGTAGCGCCGCCAGTCCACCTGTAGTCGGCATTGGCCGATGTGCCGAGCAGGCAGGCAGCCC
>DDIP01000029.1:23732-25059 GCA_002338605.1 Proteobacteria bacterium UBA1847
AGCAGCCGCCGCGACAAACGCAGTTTGTCCTCGCGTGCGCACGATCAGAACTTGACGTTGAAATTGAGGATCGCAACGTGGTTGCTTGCGTCTTCGGCACCATCCCGCCACACGAACTGATTCATGTAGGCGGTGGTCAGTCTCAGTTTGTCGCTCAACGTCCAGCGCATGCCAACAAGCGTACGGTTCTGGGCGAGCCTGGATTTTCCGCCCCAGTCCGTGGCGTTCAGATTGTAAAAGGGCTCGAGACTGACAATCAGGTTCTTGTCACCCTGTGCTCCGATCGGCCGGGAGTATTGTGTTCTGAAACGCAAGACGAGGCCGACATCGTCGCCAGTGCTCAGGTGCTTCTCTTCGAGCCGCGCACGCATCGTCAAGTTACCGTCGAGGGCGCTGCCGGTTGTCCAGTTCAGTTGTTGCCAGTAGCGGTTTTCGAAAGAACGAGAGCCGGAGGCGTTCTCGGATTCAACGCGTGCATAACCCGCCCATAGCCGCAGGTTCTTGCCCGGTCGGTAGCCGATACCGGGACGTGCGAGGAACTGCGTCGCTCCACTGCCGATGTCCTGCAGGCGAACCTGCCCGTCGAACCAGTACGACCAACGGCTGTCCCCGTTGTCCGACGAAAAAGCATCGGTCGTTGTGAACACAGCCCAGAGGCCGATATTGTCATCGGTTGCGTTTGCCGGCGACATTGCAACAAGGCTGCTCGCCGCAAGAGCAGCGGCCGCCCAAAAATTTGAGCGCCTGTTCGCCTGAATCATTTAAACTCCACCCGCAATAGCACATAGATAAGCCGCCGGATTTCGGCGGGGCGCGGACTCTATCAGGCTCGTTCATCCATTTCCACTGGCAACCGCCACCTTTTTACGATCGCACAAAAGAAGCAACAACAATGCATGCACACGACATCGTCATCTTCTGCGGAATTCTGCTCGCAGGCTTTGTTTGCCAGTGGATCGCCTGGCGGGTAAAGCTACCTGCGATCCTGTTCTTGCTGCTTTCCGGAATTGCAGCAGGACCTGTGCTCGGCTGGCTCGACCCGAGTGCGCTGCTCGGGGACTTGCTGGTGCCGTTGGTTTCAATCTCGGTTGCAATCATCCTGTTCGAAGGAAGCCTGACCCTCAAATTTTCGGAGCTTCGTGGTCATGGTGCGGTGGTGCGGCGGCTCGTGACCTACGGTGTCGCGGTTACCTGGCTGATGGCGAGTCTGGCCGCATATTACCTGTTGCACTGGGACGCCTACCTGTCCGCTCTGTTCGGTGCCATCGTCACGGTTAGCGGACCAACCGTCGTATTGCCGCTGCTGCGATCGGTTCGGCCGACGGCC
>DDIP01000029.1:25192-25770 GCA_002338605.1 Proteobacteria bacterium UBA1847
ATGGGAAGCCATACTGATCGATCCGCTGGGTGCAATCCTCGGTTTGATCGTCTTCGACTTCATTATTGCGGCGCAGACGGCCGACGGTGCGATGCATGCATTGATTTCGGTGCTAACAATCGTCGCAGCGGGCAGTGTGCTGGGTGCAATCGGTGGCTACGTCTTCGGTCTCGCGATTCGCAGACGACTGATACCGGATTATCTGCGCGAGTATGCAAGCCTTGCCGCCGTGCTGGGGATATTCGCGGCCGCCGAAGCGATACACGGCGAGTCCGGTCTTCTCGCGGTTACGGTCATGGGTATCTGGCTTGCAAACATGCGACATGTCGATCTCGAAGACGTTCTCAGTTTCAAGGAAAGCATCACGCTTGTGCTGGTCGGTGGCTTGTTCATATTGCTCGCGGCACGCCTGAATCTCGAAGCGTTGATCAGTATCGGTATGGGAGCACTGACGATAGTGCTGCTGTTGCAGTTTGTTGCCGGGCCGCTACGCGCATTTCTCTGCTCTATCGGCAGCCCGCTCACCTGGCGTGAGCGTCTGTTTATCGGTTGGGTATTCCCGCGCGGTATCGTTGCGG
>DDIP01000029.1:25870-33840 GCA_002338605.1 Proteobacteria bacterium UBA1847
TCCCGCGCGGTATCGTTGCGGCGGCCATTTCCGCACTGTTTGCTTTGCGACTGGAAGAACGCGATCTGGCCGGCGCGGACAGTCTCGTTCCGCTGGTGTTCACCGTCATCATCGGTACCGTCATCCTGCAGAGCCTGACAGCGCGGCCCCTGGCGCGATTTCTGAACGTCGCTGAGCCTGAGCCGACAGGAATCCTGATCGTCGGCGCCAATGAGGTGGCGCAGGTCATCGCGAAGGAAATGCTCGAGACGGGCCGAAAAGTCGTGGTCGTCGATTCACATTACGCGAGTATCCAGGAGGCGCGCATGAAGGGCATACCCACCTTCTACGGTAGTGCCGTTTCAACCTACGCCGATGAAAACCTTGACCTCACCGGCCTTGGTACGCTGCTGTCCTTGTCGCGACAACCGGGATTGAACGAACTGGCCTGCGTACGCTTCGCCGAGGATTTCGGTCGAGATCATGTTTTTACGATTAGCAACCATGTGCAGGGCGAACATGATAAGCACAAGGTTACGGGCGAAAGCCGCGGTCGCGTGTTGGTGGGAGATGAGTTGTCACTCGAGGCCTTGCAGGATCGAATAGACGCTGGCCAAAAGCTGAAAACGACCAAACTGTCCAGTGAATTCACGTTTGAGGCTTACGTCGAAAAGCACCCCAAGCGCCAGCCGGTGTACTTCATCGACGACGACGGGCAGGTGCACTTTCCGGTGATCGACAGCAACTTCTCGCCGAAAGCCGGCTGGACCGTGTCGGCGTTCGCAGAGGCCTAGACGTCTATTGGCAGACGGCGTACAGAAATTCGTGTGGCATGGCGTCCGGATGTTTCTTCGACTGTGAGTCGGAAACCGTCCGTCTCGAGCGTGTCACCAACCTCGGGAATTCGCTCCAGTCGTTCCATAAAAAGGCCCGCCAGTGTATTGCTGAGGCTGCCGGATTCAATGACAAGACCGAACTCCCGGGCCGCGTCGGAAATGGATATGCCGCCATCAACCGACCAGGACGCATCGGATAGTTGGCTGACGTTGTAACTGGCTTCACTCTTGTCCTTCTCGTCACGAATCTCACCGACGATTTCTTCGAGCAGATCCTCCAGCGTGACGATACCGGCGATCTCGCCGTACTCATCGACAACAATCGCCATGTGTACGGAATCGGCACGCAAGGTTTCAAAGGTCTTGGATACAGTTTGGCGCTCCGGTACAAACACCGGGCGCCGGCAAAAAACGTCGAGCTTGGTCATGGGATCGGAGGTGCCATCGATTTCCGCCTGGAAGAGATCTTTCTGCAATACGATGCCAAGCACCTTGTCCTCGCCATCAATTAACGGAAAGCGGGAATGACGAGTCTCTGCAATGCGTCGGCGGTTCTCCTCCATACTGAGCGATGCATTCAAAACGGTCACCTCGTGCTGGGGAATCATGACCCAGCCGACCGGGCGCTCGTCGAGCTCGATCAGATTTTTCATCATGCGAGCTCGCGTTCGCGAGATCTTGCCATGCGCCCTGGACGTTGCGAGTACACCCTTGAGTTCCTGAAGGGTCAGCGCTTCACCATGTGTGCTTTCGTCGACGCCGAACAGACGCAGGGTTCCTCGGGATGCGCGGTCCAGTAACCAGGTGAGTGGAAAGGCAAACCAGTAGAACAGTTGCAATGGGTAGGCGGTCATCTTCGACACTCGTTCGGGTTGGCGAATAGCGAAGGACTTCGGAACCTGCTCGCCAATAACAATGTGCAGTGACGAGAAAATCAGGAAGCCGGTGAGAAACGCGATCTTGTGGATCAGGGCGTCGGACAAACCGAGCGGGTGCAGGAGCGGTGTGAGCAATGCGGCGACGGCAGGTTCGCCAATCCATCCCAGTCCGAGGGATGCCATTGTAATCCCGAGCTGACAGGCCGCGAGATAGGATTCGAGACGCGCCAGTATTGAGACCGTCATTCGTGCCGTGCCACTGCCCGCATCGGCCTCCATCTCCAGCCGAAACCCCTTGGCCTTGACCAGGGCAAACTCCGCTGCCACGAAAAATGCATTCGCTGCCAGTAAGGCGACGACTGCGACCAGGCTTATTCCAACGCTGGACATAGTATTGTTGTTCCATTTGATTTTATGAGAGCCCGATTGTAGTTGACGCGCGCGGCAAATAAGCGGCAAATACGCGTTGAAACAGTAAACGAGTGGAAAATGACTGAAAAAGACACCGAGCTGGTCACTCTGGGCTGGCGCGAGTGGGTCGAATTGCCAAGCCTGGGCCTGAAACATGTCAAAGCCAAAGTGGATACCGGGGCACGGACCTCGTCTCTGCACGCCTTTGAAGTGCGCGATTTCAACGAAGATGGAATTCACCGTGTGGAGTTCAAGATGCATCCCAACCAACATGACAAGAATGAAGTCGTTGTGTGCCTTGCCAATATCATCGATCAACGAGAGGTGCGTGATTCCGGCGGGCACCTCGAGAGTCGTTGGGTGATCGAAACTCCGGTACGGATCGGACCGTACACATGGAATGCGGAACTTAACCTGACATCGAGAGATGATATGTTGTTTCGCATGTTGCTGGGCCGTACGGCGTTGCGCGGACGTGCAATTGTCGATCCTGCCCGTTCGTTTCTTGTAGGCAAGCGCCGCAAAAAGAAGAAGGAATAGAGTTTGGCCAGTAATAAAGCAATTAAAGTCGCGGGCGTGGAGGTATTGCCCGGCGAACGCACGGCGGTCAATATTCCGATCGCCGATCTCTACACCGGTACCTCCCTGTCGATGCCGGTCAAAGTGTACTGCGGCAAGCAAGCAGGGCCGGTACTGTTTGTTTCAGCAGCGGTGCATGGTGACGAACTCAATGGCGTGGAAATTATCCGGCGTGTGATGCAGCAGAAAGCACTACGACGCATTCGCGGTACGCTTATTGCCGTGCCCGTCGTCAATGTGCACGGCTTTCTCAACCAGTCACGCTACCTGCCGGATCGCCGGGACCTGAATCGTTCGTTTCCCGGTAGCGCCAAGGGTTCGATCGCATCCCGAATGGCGCATACATTTATTAAGGAGATTGTGTCGAAGGCGGATTGTGGCATCGACTTGCACACCGGGGCAATCAACCGATCAAACTTTCCGCAGATACGGGCAAACCTTCAGGATGCAGAAACAAAAAAAATTGCACGCGTTTTCGGCGCACCGGTGATACTTGATGCATCCATTCGCGATGGCTCTCTGCGGTCCTGCGCGGAAGAGCGCGGCTTCCCTATGCTAGTATACGAGGCGGGCGAAGCACTGCGCTTCGACGAAATGTCGATTAAGGCCGGCTTACGCGGTGTGCTAAGAGTCATGCGGCATCTCGAGATGCTGCCCCCGGTCAAGACAAAAGCGGTGATCGAACCTGTTATCGCGGCATCCACGAGCTGGGTGCGTGCGCCGGTCAGCGGTGTCGTCAGTCGTAAAGTCAAACTGGGTACTCGAGTAGTCGAAGGCCAGCCGCTCGCGGTCGTCGGAGACCCGCTCGGAGAATTTCAGGACAAGGTTATCGCGCCGTTCGACGGCATTGTTATCGGGCGCAATAATTTGCCGCTGGCCCACGAAGGCGATGCGCTATTTAACGTCGCCGAATTCAAAAGCGTTGCTCGTGCTGAGACAAGAGTCGAAGAATTTGCAGCCATTCATGGCGAACAAGAGGATTAACAGATGAAAATTGCGGTTCTATCGACGAACAAGAACTTGTATTCCACACGCCGCCTGGTCGAGGCAGGGCAGGAGCGCGGCCACCAGATGCCGGTGATCAATCACAAGCGCTGCTACATGAATATCGCGAGCAGCAAGCCGGAAATTCATATTGACGGCAGGGCTATTGAAGGTGTTGACGCCATCATTCCGCGTATCGGTGCCTCCGTGTCGTTTTACGGTACCGCTGTGGTTCGCCAGTTCGAAGTCATGGGCGTTTACTCAGTCAACGAATCCGTTGCCATTACCCGTTCGCGCGACAAATTGCGCGCCTCGCAGCTGCTTGCGCGCAAGGGTCTGGGGTTGCCCGTCACCGGCTTCGCCAACTCGCCCGGTGATACCGACGACCTGTTAAAGATCGTTGGCGGTGCGCCCGTCGTGATCAAGTTACTCGAGGGCACGCAGGGCGTCGGCGTGGTGCTTGCCGAAACCGACAAGGCCGCGGAAAGCGTGATCGAGGCGTTTCGCGGCCTGAAAGCAAACTTCATGGTGCAGGAGTTCATCAAGGAAGCAGGCGGTGCGGACATTCGCTGCTTCGTCGTTGGCGACAAGGTCGTCGCGTCGATGATGCGCAAGGGAAGGGAGGGTGAATTCCGCTCGAATCTGCATCGTGGCGGCTCGGCGAAGCTGATAAAAATTACACCGGAAGAACGCAAAACAGCTGTGCGCTCCGCACAGGTGATGGGTTTGAATGTTGCCGGCGTCGATCTGCTTCGATCCGCCCGTGGCCCGGTGGTCATGGAGGTCAATTCGAGTCCCGGCCTTGAAGGCATCGAGAATGCAACGCAAAAAGATGTCGCCGGCATGATCATCGAGTTCATAGAAAAGAATGCGCGTGAAGGCCGCACCAGGACACGCGGGAAGGGGTAGGTGAAAGTGTCGTTGCATGCGTTCTGTGGAGAAACCGATGGACAAAGATGACAAATCGTCCGGCAAGCGGATTCTGGAGATCATTCGCAGCGGCCTGCCGCCGGAAGCTATCGGTGCCGCACTGGACGGGCTTGACCACGCGGAGTTGCTGCACTCGGTATTAACTTTAAAGGATGAGAACCAGCGCGAGCTCCTCGCTGCCCTGACGCCACATCGAGCGGCGTCACTGGTCGAAGAGTTCCCGGATTCGCACACGGCTGAGCTTATCGAGGAAATGCCGGCTGGTGATGTCGCGTCAATTGTTGAAGAACTGTCGAGTGACCATCGCGCCGACGTCCTGTCGGAACTCGACAGGGACGATGCCGATGCGATCATTGCCGAACTTGATGAAGAAGACGCCAACGAAGTTCGTGAGCTGATTTCCTACCCGCCGGATCAGGCGGGCGGACTGATGATGACAGAGTTTGCGTCGTATCCGATGAGCAAGACGGTTCGTGAAGTCGTCGAAGATCTGACTGGCGATGCGGTCGATTACCAGTTGCTGACGGTCCACTACGTCTACGTCGTCGTGAAATCGAAAAAACTCAAGGGCGTTATCCGACTGCGTGACCTGGTCTTTGCGGACCCGGCCAAAAAGATTGGCGACATCGTCACGCCAGCACTTACCGTGTCACCCGAGACTGACCTTGAGAGACTTGAGGAGTTCTTCGACGCGCATGACATTGCGGCGGTGCCGGTCGTGGATTCACGCCAGTTCCTGCTCGGCATTGTCAGGCGTCGCGCGGTTCTCGAAGCGCTGGCTGAAAAATCCGAAGCCGACCACCTGAAAGCCGCCGGTATTATCGGCGGTGATGAACTTCGCAGTATGCCGGTCCTGTTGCGCTCAAAGCGGAGGCTCGCCTGGCTGAGCATCAATATCGTCCTGAATATCATGGCCGCCAGTGTTATCGCGTTCTATGAAGATACGTTGACGGCAGTAATCGCGCTGGCGGTTTTTCTGCCGATTGTTTCCGATATGAGCGGCTGTTCCGGAAACCAGGCGGTGGCAGTGAGTATGCGTGAGCTTACGCTGGGTGCCGCTTTGCCGCGCGATGTCTTTCGTGTCTGGCGCAAAGAAGCCATCGTCGGTTTGATCAACGGTCTTGCGCTCGGCTGTCTGCTTGGTCTCGCCGCCTGGGCGTGGAAGGGCAACCTGATACTCGGTCTGGTCGTCGGCGGTGCACTTGCCGTGAATACGGTTGTGGCCGTTTCGATCGGCGGTACAGTGCCGCTGATTTTGAAACGACTGAAGCTCGATCCTGCGGTCGCATCGGGCCCTTTGCTAACGACGGTTACCGACATGTGCGGCTTCATGTTGCTGCTGGGTCTCGCCAGCCTGGTCCTGCCGGCGATCAGCTAGAGCCATTTTCGCCAGCGGAAGTAGCTGACGAGGCCAACCAGGCAGAGAGCCATCAGGATCGCGGAATACAGAAAGCCTTTCGGGTTCTCGGTGCCGGGCAGACCGGCGACATTCATTCCAAGGACGCCGGTGACAAAGGTCTGCGGCAGGAATACCGCCGCAACGATGGACAGCAGGTACATGCGTGAGTTTTGTTCGAGCGCGACACGGTTCATCAGCTCTTCCTGGGTAACCAGTGCGTTCTCGCGAACGAGGTCCAGGTCCTCGACCTGTCGAATGACGTGGTCGGCGATTTCCCGCAAGTCGAATGCCTCGTCATCGGAAAGCATTGCCGCATTCGAACGAGCAATGCGGTCGAGCGCTTCGCGCTGCGGTGCCAGGTGGCGGCGTATCGCGGCGGCCTGGCGACGGACGATGCCCAGTTTGGCGCGGATTTCCTCAATATTGCCGCCCGACATGCTGGTGTCCAGTTCATCGATCATTTGCTCAATATTCTCTATCGCGGACTCAATGCGTTCCGACAGGCAAACGGTGAGATCGACCAGGAACTCGCCAGGTGTCTTTGGCCCTTTTCCTGCGACCAGTTCGCCCTGCAGGTCGTCAAGCGAAAGAGCCTTGCGGCGGTGGCTGGTGACGATGCGGTGCTTTTGCAACGACATTCGGATTGCAATCATGTCATCCGGGACGGCGCCCGGGTTCATGTTGATTCCGCGCAGGATGACAACCAGGCTATTCGCTTCAGCGACCGAGCGAGGCCGGGTTTCGCCGGTCAGCAGGATGGACGCAACATTCGGGTCAAGTCCGCTTTGGTGTTCGAGCCACTCGCTGCCCAGCGGGTCATTCTGGTTGACATCGACCCACAGAACACCGTCGGTCTCTGTCCAGGCATCCACTTCGCCATCGGTCAGGTTGCGAGCACCGCCCTTGCCATCCAGCAACATCGCAATTTTGAAACGTCTGCTTGTGGTTACCATCTAAGTCCCAAGTGTTTCCATCACGGCAAACTGTCACAATTCACTCAACGAACAAGACTGTACCGCTGCACGCTATGAATTCACACCCAAAAACGCCGATTAGTCCCATGACGTCAGTGACGATCCGTCTTCTGTCGATATTCGTGATGACCGGTTTCATCTGCAGTGCCAGGGCCGAGGTTGTGTTCAAGGGGCTTGATGACCGACAGGAACAAAACGTTCGTGCACTTTCAACGCTCGCGACCACGGAATGCGATTCGGCGCGGTGGCGGGTGGAACGCCTGTATCGGGATGCCGACAAGAATATACGGGAAGCGCTGAGAGCGCTTGGCTACTACGATTCGACTATCAACAAGTCGCTTCGCTGGAGTGACGATTGCTGGCATGCCGAATTCGATATTCAGCCGGGCGAGCCAGTGCGGTACCGCGACGTCAACATCGAGATCACCGGCGATGCGGCTAGCGATGTCATGTTTCAAAGTCGCATTGCAGACGGCCGCCCGGAAACCGGTGACATTCTCGATCACGGGCAGTACAGCAGTTACAAGTCAACTGTGCTGCGTGCCGCGACCAACACCGGGTTTTTCGACCTCGAGCTCAAGTCGAGCGAGGTAACCGTCGACAAGGCGGAGCGTTCAGCCGATCTGCTGATGGAGATCGACAGCGGTCAGAAGTACCAGTTTGGTGCCGTTAATTTTACCGAGGGAATCCTTCACGACTATGTGTTGCAGGGTTATACGGATATCCGACCGGGTGATCCCTACGCCGCGAAGTCGATCAATGATCTTTATGAGGCGCTGAGTGGCAGCAGTTACTTTGCATCCGTTGCGATCAGGACAGAGCCGCTGGACACGACTGCCAAGACTGTTCCAGTCACCGTCGACCTCGTGCCGGCGAAACGGCAGGTGTATTCCATTGGTGGCGGCTTTACGACGGATACCGGGCCACATGGTCGTGTCGGTTTTTCCAACCGCCGTATCAACCAGAGGGGCCACCAGTTCGAAAGCAAGCTATTCGGATC
>DDIP01000446.1 GCA_002338605.1 Proteobacteria bacterium UBA1847
ACAAGGGATTAATGCTTGGTCGAAATGGCGGTTGGCAATCCGCCGAAGTCGTTGCCGGGCAGCGGCACGGCAAATCGGTCATAGCGCAATTTGAAGGTGTGAATGACCGGGATCAGGCGGAGGCCATGGTCGGCGCCGATATCGGCGTCAGCAGGGACGCCTTGCCGGAGCCCGAGGACGGACGCTTCTACTGGTCCGACCTGATTGGATTGAAAGTCGTCCACCGCGATGGCACCGAGCTCGGCATCGTCGAATCGTTGCTGGAAACCGGCGCACATGACGTGATGGTTGTGGTGGGTGATCACGAACGCTTGATACCGTTCGTGAATGACAAGATTGTTCTGGGCGTTGATTTGTCTCTGAGGCAGATCAAGGTCGACTGGGAGTGGGACTGACGAATGCATGTATCGATCGTCAGCCTGTTTCCGGAAATGGTAGGCATCATCGGCGAATACGGTGTTGTCGGTAGAGCGCAGGATCGAGGACTGATCACGCTTGATATCGAGAACCCGCGCGATCATACGACGGATGCACACCGAAGCGTGGACGACCGGCCGTACGGCGGTGGTCCCGGGATGGTGATGAAATTCGAACCGGTTGCGCAGGCGCTGGACTCCGTTCTGGCTCGGATGCCTGCAGGGTGCCCACGGGTATACCTGTCACCGCAAGGCGAGGTGTTTGACCAGGCGATGGCAAAAAGGCTGGCGGCACTGCCTGGAATTGTTTTCCTGGCAGGACGCTACGAGGGAATCGATGAGCGTCTCATTGAGACGCATATCGATGAAGAAATTTCGCTGGGTGATTTCGTGCTTTCGGGCGGGGAGATCGCAGCGATGGCGGTAATCGATGCAGTAGTACGATTGCTACCGGGTGTTTTGGGTGATGATGAGTCGGCGGTGCAGGATTCCTTCATGGATGGACTGCTGGATCATCCACACTACACGCGTCCGGAAGTAATTGAGGGTAAGCGGGTTCCGGAAGTACTGTTGTCCGGCGACCATGCTGAAATCGCCAGGTGGCGAAACAAGCAGGCTTTGGGGCGCAGCTATTTGCGACGCCCGGACCTGCTGGGAAAGCTGAATTTGAATGTCGAGCAACAGGCGTTGCTGGACGAATTTTTGAAAGAGCAGAGTCAATGAGCAAAATAATCGAAGCGATCGACAACGAGCAGATGGGAAAAGAAATTCCGGCATTTGCGCCAGGTGACACCATCGTTGTGCAGGTAAGAGTGAAAGAGGGTGACCGAGAGCGCCTGCAGGCGTTTGAAGGCATTGTCATTGCAAAACGCAATCGCGGAATTAATTCGTCTTTTACCGTTCGCAAGATTTCACACGGGGAAGGCGTGGAGCGTGTATTCCAGACTTACAGCCCCGTGGTTGATTCCATTGAAGTGAAGCGTCGTGGCGACGTTCGCCGTGCGAAGTTGTACTACTTGCGCGGACGTACCGGCAAAGCGGCGAGAATCAAAGAAAAAATCTGATTTTCATCATGAAAACATCGCCCCGGTCACACCAGTGACCGGGGCTTTTTTCGTTATAATGCGGGCCAATTTAACGACCTGTTCGCAGTTGGCGACTTTAAGCTGAACCAATTGCCGGGTCCGGGGTCCGTCGTTTTATGAAAAAAATGCTCATCATTTTCGTATTGTCATTCACGACCAGCGCCTGCTCGACGTTGGTATCGAATGCTGCGATGGGCTTTACCGACAATCTGACGGCCGCGGTTCTCAACCAGGATGACCCGACGCTGGTTCGCGATGGTATACCAACACTGTTGCTGACGATGGACAGCCTGATTGAAGGCAGTCCCGACAGTGCTGCATTGCTGGCCGCCGGTGCAAAATTGTATGCCAGTTACGGCGCAATATTTGCCACGGATTCAATTCGTGCGTCACGATTGACGGCACGCGCGCGCCGCTACGGGCTGACGGCTATGTGTGAGTCCTACAAACCGTCGTGCGATTGGCCGAACTCGACCTACGATGAGTTTGTGGCGACGCTGGATGGCATCGGTGCAAGACAGTCCAGCTATATGTTTGCCTACGGTTTCGCGTCGCTGGCTTATCTTCGTGCACACAGTTCAGATTGGAATTCACTGGCCGAGTTGCCTCAGATCGAGGCCTTGTTGAATCGCTATCTGGATATCAGTGGCGACAAAGTCGATAGCAGTGTTTATACATTTATGGGAATCTTGCTGACCTTGCGCCCGCCCGCGCTGGGCGGCGAACCGGAACGCGCACGCGTATTTTTCGAACGCGCAATTGCCGAGTCCGATGGCAAGGATCTCAGTGCGAAAGTTGAATATGCCAAAGGCTACGCCAAGCTGTTGTATGAAAGGGAACTGCATGACCGGTTGTTGAACGAGGTTGTGAATGCAGATCCCTACCAGGACGGCTATGTATTGAGCAACGTTATGGCCCAGGAAGAGGCCAGCAAGTTGCTTTTAGAGGCAGATGAATATTTCTGACGCTCGCTTGTGAACAAGTGCCAGGCGACAGGACGCCTGAGCACGGGATTGGAATGATATGAAAAAAATATTGGTCTCAATTTGCGTTATGTTTTTCAGTATGCCGGCGATGGCGGTCACGCTGAAAATCGCGACGGTAACGCCAGACGGTTCGCAGTGGATGGCCGACATGCGCGCCAGTGCGAAAGCCATCAAGGAACAGACCGATGGTCGTGTCCTGATCAAATATTACGGTGGCGGTGTAAAGGGAGATGACGCCAAGGTTCTTGGACAGATTCGCATTCGCCAGTTGCAAGGCGGCGCGTTTACGCCGTCTGCGTTGGCATCCCAGTATTCCGGTCTGAATCTGTACGGTATGCCCCTGGTGTTCAATTCGACCGAGGAGGCGGCATATGTACGCAGTAAAATGGATGCGCGCCTGCAACAGGGACTCGAAGACGCCGGGTTTGTAAACTTCGGTTTCGCCACTTCCGGATTCGCAATCATCATGTCGAATACGCCCGTGACGACGCTTGCTGATCTGAAGGGAAAGCGTGTCTGGGTACCGGAAGGCGATCCGATCAGCTATGCCTCTATGGAAGCTTTGTCTCTGAATCCGGTAACGCTGCCGCTGACTGATGTGTTGACGGGCCTGCAAACGGGGCTCATCGATATTGTTGCGATTCCGCCGATGGTTGCGTTGATCATGCAGTGGCATACGAAGGTCAAGTTCGTAACGCAGGTTCCGCTCGTCTACACACTTGGCTTCATGGCGATTGACAAGAAAAGCTTTGACAAGATCAGCGAAGGCGATCAAGCCATCGTTCGTAAAGTCATGACGGCAACCTACAAGAACTTCAATGAGGTCAATCTGGAAGACAACAAGGAAGCATTCGATGCGCTGATCAAGAGTGGCATCAAGGAAGTGACGTTCGACCCCGAGGAATTCGTCAAGGTGCGTGAATTGTTGCTGGAGTCCAACCTTCGCCAGGGTGAAAAGGGCGCATTTTCACTTGACCTCTATAAAGAGATGTTGGGATACATTGACGACTATCGCCGCAACAATCCGTTGACCGACGAATAATCGGACATGATGTTCGGCAAGGTACTGGAGCGACTCGAAAAAGCCGGTACGGCGCTCGAAACTTTCATGTTGGTGTCGATGCTGACAGCCATGATGGTTCTCGCGGTCGGCCAGATTGTTATGCGGGAAGGCTTCGGCACGGGCTTTGGCTGGGCCGATGAGTTGGTCCGCCTGATGGTGCTCAGGCTTGCTTTGGTCGGCTCAGTTGCTGCCTGCCGCGAGAATCGCCATATTCGCATCGACGCCTTGTCGCACGTATTTCCAGACTGGGCGGTCAACTCTTTTCGCGTTCTGGTCGACATGTTCGCTGCTGCTGTCTGCGCAGCGATCGCCGTACAAGCCTGGCGTTATCTGCAGATTGAGATCGAATACGAGGATACGGTGCTCGTCGATACGCCCGCATGGATTGCACACGCAATCATGCCGATTGCGTTTGCGCTGATTGCCTACCGCTTTCTGATTTCGTCGCTCAAACAGGCGGGTGACACCCTGTTCGGCCGCAAGCCGGAGACTGAGGTTTGATTCTCCTCAGTGTGCTGCTGGCCTTACTGGCGATTCTTGGTGCACCGCTATTCGCTGTGATTGCCGCGAGCGCCATGATCGGTTTTCACAGTCAGGATTCCGACCTGATGATCATGGCGATCGAGATACAAAGCATCGCAAGCATGCCGTTTCTCGCTGCCATTCCCCTGTTTACATTTGCCGGTTATCTGCTCAGCGAAAGCAATGCGCCCAAACGGCTGGTACGACTGACTGGCGCGATGCTCGGCTGGATGCCCGGCGGGCTGTCGCTCGTTTGCCTTGCAGCCTGTGCGTTTTTTACCGCGTTTACCGGAGCGTCGGGAGTAACCATCATTGCGCTGGGTGCGATCCTGTATCCGGCACTGAAGCAAGATGGTTACGGCGATAAATTCAACCTCGGCCTCGTAACCTCAGCGGGCAGCCTGGGTTTATTGTTCGCGCCTTCATTGCCATTGATTCTTTACGGCGTCGTTGCCGAAGTCTCGATCGAAGATCTTTTCCTGGCAGGAATATTGCCCGGCCTGCTGATGTTGATCATGCTTTCCGGTTACAGCCTCTGGATTAACCGCGCGATTCGAAAACCGCTGAGCTCATTCTCGCTGCGCGAAGTGGGCGCTGCATTACGCGAATCGCTTTGGGAGCTGCCATTGCCGGTGGTTGTGTTGGGCGGAATTTATTCCGGCTATTTTGCCGTATCTGAAGCCGCTGCGATCACCGCCTTGTACGTCGTAATCGTCGAAGTCCTGATATTGCGGGAAATCCCGTTGCGGGAACTTCCGCGAATCATGCGCTCGTCGATGGTGCTGGTTGGCGGGATATTAATTATCCTGGCCGTGTCGGTTGCTTCGACCAGCTACATGATCGACGCAGATATTCCTCAACAGTTGTTTGAAATTGTTGCGGAACTGGTCAGTAGTCAAACGACATTCCTGATCCTGTTGCTGATCTTCCTGTTGATACTCGGTGCGATCCTCGATATTTTCTCGGCGATCGTTTTGGTAGTACCGCTGATTCTGCCGATCGCCGCTGGCTATGGAATCAACGAAGTCCATCTCGGCATCGTTTTCCTGGCAGCTATGCAACTGGGTTATCTGACGCCGCCAGTTGGGCTAAACCTTTTTATCGCAAGCTACCGGTTCGAGAAGCCGATCATGCATGTTTACTCGGCAACGTTCCCGTTTCTTATCATCCTGATGCTTTCCGTTGTCCTGATCACATTCCTTCCGCAACTGTCGCTTGTCTTTTTAGGAGACTGATATTCAATGAAGCAATCATTTGCCGTGCTGATGCTATTTTTTTTCGCAACCAATAGCGATGCGCTAGAGGACATTCAGTTGCTCCCGGGCTTCACGATTGAAGAGTATGCCTCGGTACCCAACGCCAGGAGCCTGGTACTGGGTGAGAAGGGCACGATCTTCGTTTCCAATCGCCGCGGCGGCGCGATTTACGCGGTCCGTGACAACGGTCAGCGAACCACCCGGTTGCTTGATGGACTCAATTCGCCGAACGGTATTGCTTTGTTGAATGGTGACCTGTACGTGGCGGAGATTGATAAAGTGACGCGCTACCGCGATATTGAATCCCACCTTGATGATGTACCGTCCGGCGAGGTACTCAATATTGACCTGCCCGGTGATCGCCACCACGGCTGGCGGTATATTGGATTTGGGCCGGATGGAAAGCTGTATATCAGCATTGGCGCACCCTGCAATATCTGCGACGAGGAAGGTTACGCCCGCATTGATCGGATGGAGCCGGATGGCAGCGAACGTGAGATCTTTGCAAGTGGAATCCGGAATTCGGTCGGTTTTACCTGGCATCCGGAAACCGGGGACCTTTGGTTCACCGACAACGGCCGCGACATGCTTGGTGACGATCTCCCGGCGGATGAGCTGAATCGTGCGACGGAGCCGGGCCAGCATTTCGGCTACCCTTATTGCCATGCCGGCGACCTGCCGGATCCTGAATTCGGCAAGGGGAAACCCTGCAGTGACTACCAGCCTCCAGCCCAAAAACTCGGTGCACACGTTGCGTCGCTGGGCGTCAGGTTTTACACGGGTACGCAATTCCCGGAAGAATACCGTGGTCAGCTATTTGTTGCGGAACATGGCTCGTGGAACCGGTCCAGGAAGGTGGGGTATCGGGTAACGATGCTGAAACTGGTGAATGGTGAGGTTGTATCGTATGAGCCGTTTGCGACCGGATGGTTGCAGGGTCAGTCAGTGAGCGGTCGGCCGGTTGATTTGCTGGTTCTTGAAGACGGTTCGCTGCTGGTCAGTGACGACCATGCGGATAAACTGTATAGAATCAGCTATAGAGATTAATTGATCAGGATTACGCCGTATGAGCAGCAGCAATATCATAGTCCGAATTGTATCGTCTATCTGGCGTGGCCTGGATGGTGCCCGTAAGGTCCTGCACCTGCTGTTACTCCTGGTGCTGTTCCTGGTGTTTTTCGGTGCTTTTTCCGGGAGGCCGGCGCTGATTCCGCAGCGAGCCGCACTGGTGATTCAGCCGGTGGGCACGCTAGTCGATCAATTGGATGGCGATGCCTACGATCGGGCGCTGGCCGAGTTGCTCGGCGAGGCCGTAGCGCAAACCCTGGTGCAGGATGTCGTCGACGCTTTCGAATTTGCAAAAAATGACGATCGGATAACGGCTGTGCATCTCGATCTGAGCGGACTTGGCGGCGGTGGTTTAAGCAAGCTGCGTACGATCGCGCGTGCGATTGAAGACTTTCGTGCGTCGGGCAAACCGGTGATTGCGACCGCCGACATATACAGCCAGGCTGCCTATCACCTCGCTGCGCATTCAGACAATGTCTACATGCATCCCGAAGGTCTGGTCTTTGTTCGGGGGTACGGAGGCTACCGTACCTACTACAAGGACGCTATTGATAAATTGCGACTCGATTGGAATGTGTTTCGGGTCGGCACGCACAAGTCCTTTGTTGAACCCTACACACGCATGGACATGTCGCCGGAGGACCGCGAGTCCAGGACTCGCCTGATCGATCAGTTTTGGGCGATGTACCTACACGATGTCGAAACAGCGAGAGGGCTGACCTCAGGCACTGTTGATGAGTTTGTTCAGAATATGGTGGCTCACGCGAGTGCAGCCGGTGGTGATATTGCAATTGCAGCGCGAGAGGCGGGGCTGGTTGACGAGCTGCTCGGTCGCGCCGAAATTCGTGAAATCCTGAAAGGGTATGCGGGCGAGGACAAGCACGACAGTACCTTGTATGCCTCTGTTAAATCCGGCGACTATATTCGCCAGATGCGTTTATTGCACGATGACGAGGTTAAGGACGAAAACGTGGCGATCATCGTTGCAGCCGGCGAAATACAGGATGGATCACAACCGTCCGGCACGATCGGCGGCGACTCAACGGCCCTGTTGCTGCGCCGCGCCCT
>DDIP01000420.1:0-6158 GCA_002338605.1 Proteobacteria bacterium UBA1847
CGGTTCGTTTGTGTTGAGCCCCAACCAGCCGGTGACAGTGACTTGCGGACAAACATCGAAGTGTAGGTCGAGGTCAGTGTAGATCCCTGTTGTGCCATCCAGAAGTAGTGCCTGGCCACTGATACCTTCGCCAAATTGTGGCAGCGCAGGCTGGTTTTCGCGGCCGAAGGCCGTTCCGGAGTGGCCGTTTCCGCTCGCATCCGAGAGATCGCCATCAAACTTGTAGTTGGCGTCACAGGCTGATTGGGCGTGCGCGACGTTCGCCAGAAATAGCAAGGCTGAAATAATCATGAATCTCGCGAGACTCCATCGCCGCATGGAGTGCAGGTGACGTTCTACACCGAGGCTGAAAAGACCTGTTCGTCTGCTCATGCTACCTGCTCCTTCGATTCATGCCTCGGATGGGCGCTGCCTGAAACGTCGTTTCGCGCTCACGAAACGCTTGCCGACTATTTAACAACCGCGGGATCCACACCGCACTTTCTCAGCCGGGCCTGAACATCCGGGTCGGAGTCAGCACGCATCAGTTCCACAGTCTCGATACTGGACACCACGCATTGGGCTTGATCCTTGGTGATACCCCATTCACGGACAAACGAATTCACCATGGAATCGGAAACCTTGGCAGACACCTTTTTCTGGTATCTGGCCACAGCATCGTCTGCCGTCGGCTCCCCAGACGACTCATGATTCCCGCCGCAGGACAATAGAAAAGCCGATAGAAAAACGGCAAACCACGGTTTCATGCATTCCTCCCAGGACACTTGAATGGTTGTGTGTGTCGGCGCTCGGATGCGCTTTGCAATATTTGCGCAAGAAAGTTGCACAATGCCGTTCCCTGGCTCGTCGCAACTGATCCCGAACCAACCGCCTCTTCCTATTCAATAGCGCAGCCGAGAGCCCGATCCGCCACCTGGCCGCAAGAACGCACAGCAGCAATCGCTGGCCATCCCGTTCCAGGTGGTATCGGCTTGGCTTCGTTGCGGTCCGGAAACTAACTTGTCGGAGGCAGCGAGCTCTCCGATTGGGGCGCTACAAGCTTCCCGTCACGTTCAGAAATACGCCCTGGTGGTCGAAACTCAGATCGGTCAGGTTGTCGGAGAAGTCCGTAAAGTTGTAACCCAGGCCAACCTTCATATTGTCCCCGAAATACCGTGATACGGTCGTGAGGAAGCCGCTTCGGCTTTCATTCAGGTCCGGCATGTCCAGCATGCGGACTTCAGCCAGCAACTCCCAGTTGTCGCGGAATGTGTAGTCACCACGCAGCACGTACAGGTGCGCGTTGTTGTCGAAGAACGTCGGATCCTCACGATCCAGGCTGACCTGCCCAAGCCGATAGGCATACTTGCCGCCTATGGAGACCTGCGGCGTCACATCATAGGAAACGTCAATGGCAGCGATATGGCTCTTTTGAATAAACTCGGCGGCGATGTTCTGCAATGTCACCTGGTCTGTTGTCGGAACGTTGTAGAAGTAGGTGTATTTGACCATCGTATTCAGACGATCATTGCTGACCGGACGATAGGCGTAACCTGCGACCGCCTCGGTAAAGCCGCCGTCATAGAACGTACCCAGTGAGCTCTCGCTCTCCGAGTGATTGAGCTTGCCAATGATGCGGCCGGATGGGCCCATCTGGTACTTGAGGCTATTCCGGAACAACCATGTCCGGCGCTCGTTGCGGCTCAGGTCCGTTTGCTCGACGTCGTCGTTTCGATACTCGATACCGCTGGCGAGTTGAATATCGCCTGTCGAGAAACCAACCTGAATGCCGCCGGCAACGCGGTCGGTCTCAGCACCGGTGTACGTGTCAAGCAATGTTCCAATGTCTGTATTCAGACCAAAACTCCACGTCTCGCCCGGCGCGAAACTGATGCCGGTCGAATGCGTCAGTCCCATCATCGTATCGTTGTGCTGGTAGCGCTCTTCCAGGAAAACACTGCTGCTGTCTGAAAAACGCGACTTCACGCCGGCGACGAGATTACCCTGGCTGCCGCGCACTGTCGTCAAGCCATTATCGGCACGCTCGTTTTCGAGCGTGTAATTCAGATACAGGCTGGTGTTATCCGAATACTTGTAGGTTGAGCCGAGTCGCCCGCCGCCGCCGAGATCGCCATCCGAGACCTCCGCGTCGATTTGCAACTTCTCCGAAATTTGCACGGTGCCGCCCACGCCGGCACGCGCATTCTCTTCCCGGCTTCCCGTGACGGACACTGTCTCCTGTACAAATCCGTAGACATTCCAGTCCGATCTTGAGTCGTAGCCGAGCTGCAGGACTGCGTCCGCCCGTTCGCCTTCGTCCTGGGTCAGGGGCACGATAATGGATCGATCGGTACGCTCATCCTCGCGGTAACCCAGGCTTAAATCCCAGTGGTCACCCATCCTGTAGC
The DNA here is from genome assembly GCA_002338605.1 of Proteobacteria bacterium UBA1847. Lineage (GTDB taxonomy): Bacteria > Pseudomonadota > Gammaproteobacteria > Steroidobacterales > Woeseiaceae > UBA1847. Next base: position 2,388 of record DDIP01000420.1, read on the forward strand.
CGATGTTGTATTCCTGTGCGCGCGTTTCTACGCGCTGCAACTGAGTTCGATTGTCTATCTTAGCGCCAAAGCTGAACCGATCGCCAATCGGCAGGCTGAATGTCCCGCCATAGTTTTTGGTATCGGTCAGGGCCGTCAGCCCTGGAGCCGAATAGCCGGCATCGACTTCCTGCACATACATCGTCATGCGTGCGTTGATTCCGACGTCGATGACATCGGCAACCTTTAAGCTCACGTCAGCACGACTGGCATCCGCCCTGGCGTTCACGAACCGGGTTGCATCGTAGCTGTTGAATTCGTAACCGCCGTCTGCGGAAAACAACGGCATCGCCAACAAGCCTTCGCTCGTCGCCTGCTGGACCTTCAACCACGACTCCGGCGCAAGCCGCAAGGTCAGGTCAGCGCCCTGCAACGAACTGTCTTCGCCATCTTGCTCGTTCACGTTGGAGGTCACGCCGAGCTTCACGTGATCGCCGAACCAGTAGTGCGCCTGGCCGCCGACCGACAATGCATCAATCGAATCGAAGCCCGGACTATACTCGTAACGCACGACGAGGTACGCCTCATCCCCCGAAACGGCACCACTGCGAATCAGTAAATTGTCATCTGCCGTCGATGCCAGCGGCTCACTTAGCACGACACGACCTTGCAGGTAGTCGATATCGTAGTCGATCATTGGCGTCAGGTTGACCACCCCGGTCACGATGCCTGAGGCCTTGTCACGCAGTTCGATACGGACACGCTCCGACCCTGAAAGCAGGTCCTGGCGCTTCAGGAAATACAGCGACCCACCGGTACCCCGGAACTCCTCGCGACTGCCGATCGTACCCGGCTCGGCCGCGTAGACATCCGCACTGTAGCGCTGCTCGCCGAAACCCGTTGTCGCGTCAGACTGGTAGTGCAGATTCGCGCCGTACAGCCCACGATCGACATGTGCCAGTTCGTTGTTGACGTAAGCGACCTTGAAGTTGCCCCATTGGCCGAAGTTATCATCCTGGCTGACGCGGACGAAAAACTTGCCCATCGTCGGCGCCATTTCTTCGACCGTACTGTCGTCACCAAACGTTGGGTAGTAGTACTTCTCATCAATGCGACGGAAGAACGCATCAGGCGACTTGTCCATAAAGCCGCTAAAGATGTCTCCGATTGAGCCCTCGCGCGTATCGGCACTCGCCATCACACGCCAGTGATCGCCGAACTTGCCGTTGACGAAAAACGCCAAACGGCCGTCGACGCTGGAATCCGGATCGACGCCTGAGTTCACGCCCTGCAGCAGATCCATCGGACCACTGGTCTTGCTACCCGATACGGTCAGATCCGCCATGCCGACGTAGAACCAGTCCTTCTCGTCAAACTCCAGGTCACGCAGATAAAGCTCCCCGTGACCTTCCTTGTCGAGCACCGCCACCTCTACCGTGTGCAGGCCCTGCGGCAGAATTTCCTCGGCAACGAACGCACCGTTTTCATCCACCGGAATCGGTCGTCCGGCTACCCAGATTTCCTGGTCCTCCGAAATGCCCCTGCCGCGTACGCTGACCGTGCCACTGCTGAGACCGATGTTCTGCAGCCCCAGCGTGTTTTCACCGTACGCTGCAAACAGCACACCATCCGCATTGGGCTTTTTGATGCCATCCTGTATTTCTGTCTCATCGATCCTGAAGTCGGCGTCATAGTCGATCGCCAAAGCCTTCGGCTTGGTTTCATCAAAATTGCCATCCGCGCCGTAGGCTCTCAATACGTAGGCCAGCTTCCCGACCGGCGCACGGAAGTCATCCGATGTCGGCCGCCACCTTGATGTGCCGTCGACTTTCAGCTCGACAATATCCAGCGGCTCGCTTTCCAAAGACTGACCCGTTTCGAAAATTCGCACTTCGGCACGATCCAGAAAGTGCGAGTAATTGGTGTACATGCGAAACTGCACATCGCTCGCGATGGTTTCACCGCCATCCAGTTCCACGACCGCGATTCGTTCCGGCTCCGCCGACACGCTGAGTCGCGGCGCAGACCGCATGTTGTCGAAGCCGAATTGAATATCCGCCCCGGCCAGCGCGACATCGGTGCAACGCTGGATATCGGCCGAACTGCGCTTTGGATCATCGATGGGTTTGCCGTCCACGGTGATGCGCATCAGGTTCAGCCCGAGCGGATTCTCCGGGTTGACCTCACGCGTCATGCGAGTGATATCGACACCTTCGTAGTCATCCAGCAGCGCGAGTTCGTCGTAAACAACCTGCACCGAGACATGCGACGTCTCACCCTGAATAAATCCGGCGTTCACGACGTCATCCGAATGCACGTAGCCACGCCCTTCGAACTCGGCCTGTTTCGGGTCAAGCTGCATGTCGGCGGCGATCCGCTCCATCGCCCGCCGCGCGCGTGAAGCCGACAGCCCAACGTCATCTTCATAAACACCTGCGGTACGACGCGCGAGGCGTTCGTTGCGAGTGTAGCCCACGAAGCGCAGCCGGGGATTGGTCTTGTCCGCCACATCCTGGAGCCCGCGCGACAATACCGCCGTATAGCCAGCCGGAATAACCGGGCGGCCATTAGCAAATTCCAGGTCTTCGATGACGCCCCAGGGCGGATCGTAGATTCTTGTCACCATCTCCGCGCCAACGTCGCCCGGACACAATTGCGGCTCGTCCGGCAGATCCTGCAAGGGATCGTCATACCAGAATTCGACTTCGACACGACGATTGAGTGCGCGCCCCTGCGCCGTTGCATTGCTGCTCATGGGCTTTTCGGAACCCCGGCCATCACTTTCGATCGCGCTGGTCGGCAACTCCAGTTCGTCCTGCACGGCAAGTGCAACACGCCGCGCATGCGCTTTCGACAGGCCCGTGTGGTCACCGTAGATTCGCGCTGTACGGCCGCTCAGCGGCATGCCATCGGTGAAACCAACGAACTTCACGACGACGTTTTGTTTGTCTTCGAGGTTCGTGAACCCCTGTCGGACCTGCTCGATGAACGTATCGTCTATATCGACGGCTTCTGCGCTGTAATGCAGCGGTGGAATAAGATTCTGTACCCGGGCGCGGCGCGCGTGTCCGTCGACATATCGCAATTTGCAGACCGTTTCGAGGCGACAGACCTTGACCGTTGTGACCTCGTGTTTGACGAGGTATTCCTCGAGCGCTACCTGGTCACGTACTTCGTCGTACCACACCTCCACTTCGACGCGACGGTTCTGCGCCCGTCCCGCCAGGGTGCTATTGGATGCGACCGGGTTCAGATCGCCCTGCCACGAATACGCAACCGCTTCGGCGGGCAATGCGAGTGCCGTTTGCATGTACTCTGCAACTTCGCCGGCTCGCTCCTTCGACAAACCCATGTTGTCGCCGTAGATTTCAGCCAGACGTGTAGACAGTGGCTGGTTATCGGCATGACCAACCAGGTGAAGTCGAACATTCATCCGGTCCTTCATGCCCTCGAGAATCTTGCTCAACTCTTCAACCGTGCCTTCAGGAATCTGTGCTACACCGGATTCAAAGAGAATCGGCGCAACGACGTTGCCAAGCTTGACGGTTTCCAGCCCATCCTCAAGCGTTTCACGCGTCCCGATCTCGTCACTGGCTTCCGTCCTTAGGCGTGCCGGGTTCTGCACCCATTGCATGAACGTGAGGTCATTCGTCAAATGACGTTCGACGGCCTCGCCCATCGACGTCTCCTCGACATCCTGTGCTGTCGCCACAAGCGGCAGCCATAGCAAGTGCGCGGTCAGACGGGTCAGTGTTTTCATTGCTCAACCCCCCGCGGCTGTTTTGCCGGCTT
>DDIP01000420.1:6292-6879 GCA_002338605.1 Proteobacteria bacterium UBA1847
CCGCCAATGAATCTCGGGCTCAATGACGAGTTCGTAGCAACAACCGTGTTCTTCCCATTCAGTCGCTATCCGGGACTTCAGGCTTTCCAGTCGTTGCTCAACCAGCGCTTCCGACTCGACATCGGCGACGTAGGACAGGCGCAGGGTCGCCGGCGCCGTCTGTAGCTCCAGGATTAGCGTGGAGATGCGTGGAACCCACTGCTGCCGCATCTCGACTTCACCGGGCTCGAATACCGCGTCGGCGATGTCGAGACCGACAACGCGGTGAATCGATGCGCCGAAGTTCATCCGCAAGGCTTTACCACGCGTCGCTCTTTGCACTTGTACAGGACGTGTCGAGGGGCGAAAGCCGCTCGGTAATGTTCGGTCGTCGAGCTTCAGCACGAAATTGCTGCCGCGACTTTCGTTCGGAACGATTGCACAGGTGATGTGGTAACGGCCATAGGCGTCCGTACTGGCAACCAGACCGGTCGCCGTTACCAGGCGCACGCCGGCCAGGCCCTCTTCACCGCCGTCCTGAATACCATCGCGGTTGGCGTCATTGAATACCTTGCCGGTAACGTCTGTGCAGTCGAAGGTCGGGTCCG
>DDIP01000420.1:6967-11878 GCA_002338605.1 Proteobacteria bacterium UBA1847
GTGCAGTCGAAGGTCGGGTCCGGAATAATGCGAACGGTCGCCGAGGCCTCTTCGGAAATCGCACTGCCCAGTATTGAGTTCATCGCCTGGGCACGATTCACGAACTCGCCTTCGGTGAGTCCGGCGCCTGCCGCAAGCAGCAGTTTGATCGTATGGCGACCGTCAATATCCAGCGTGAAATCGGACCAGGTCAGTTCACGTCCGACGACTGTCGGTTCCAGCGGCTGGCCGTCAAATCTCGCCGACCCTTCGATGTACCGGAATCCCGCCGGGAAGCGATCGACAACGTCCACATCCTGCAAGGCGATGCCAAATGTATTGCTGATTGTAATGACGTAAGGAATCAGCTGGCCGCGAGTCACGTTTAGCATCGGTGTCGTCTTGGTAATTGCAACGGCACCACCAAGACGCGGATCCAGCGGCACATGGTTGTTGAAAAGTTGACTTGAACCCGGCGACTGGCTGGAGTCCAGTCGCAGGAAAAGGTGGTAATCGGTCTCCGGGCTCCGGGCGGTTACAGAAGTCGGGGGCTGGAATTCCGACGGCTGCGATTCGCAAGTCTGCGGCGTTCCCGGCACCGCGTCCGTTCCCGAACCCGGGCACAATGGAACGTCAAATGGCAGTGTCGTTTCGTCCGACGATGGCGGAATCAACTCCGACACGCCTGGCACGAAAGTTGTGTCTGGCGCCACAACCTGTAACAGGTAGTTCAGGCCACTCGGGCAAGCCGGGTCCGAGAAATTGATGTCGAACTTGTAATAGCCGTTCGGTACGGTGACCTGGCCCTGATGATTCGGATCATCGAAACAGGCGGACGGCAGGGCCAGTCCATTGCGTGGATCCAGCATTGTCACGACCGCCCCACCGACCGGGGTCCTGGCAACAGAGTCGTAGATAACGCCGTTCGGGTCGACCGGCATGTTAAGTGCAAGCAGATTACTGCCCTCCTGCACATCAATCTCGTCGATGCGTTGCTGGCCATCAGTAAAGTCGGAGTCTGTCTGGCCCATCAATGCCGTAGTCGATACGGCACCGGGTGCGCTGAATCGCAACGAATACGTCTGGCCCGCTGCATAGTTGGGAGCGACGTTGTTGAACCGGTAGTAGCCGTCGATATCCGTAACCATCGAGCGTACGAGCTGATCATCGAGCAATAACTCGACGAGCCAGCTCTCGAGACCACGCTCAAGGCCACCCGGCGTGTTGTCATGGTCTGCGTCATGCCAGACCTCACCACTTAACATGCCGGCATCCGGCATCGCGCCAACGTCGATCATGACGAACGCTTCGGCCTGCTGCAGCGGGTCGTCCCAGTAAACGCGAGCGGTATTGACCAGCGTCGTACCCTCGACAAGAGCCGGATTAATCACCGTCCTGAACCGCAATACGATGGATTCACCAGGATTGAGCGGGCCGTAATCATTGAAGTAGTCGACTGTGATAACCGGTCCGACTACGCTGACGCCATTCGCCAGGCCGTTCAGTGTCGCCGACTGGTCGACGTACATCAGGTAGCCGGGATTGGTCTCATCAAGATCGTCACGGAGGGTCACGTACAACGCAGGCAACGCGCCGACGTTGCGCACTGTAACGACGTACTCCAGTGTCGCGCCGGCAATCGCAGGGCCACCATCGACGACTGATACTTCCTTGACGATTGTCAACGTCTGCACATCGCCAACAACCACAACCGTCGGCTCAGGACCTGTCGCCGGATTACCGTCGCCGTCAGTGAGAAGATTTGCGACTTCGTTACTGTAGACCGTCGCCTGATTGACGATCAGCGTGCCACGTGGCGTCGCAGCATCAACTCGCAAATCAAACTGAATAACAGCCGATTCGCCGGGCGAGAGAACGCCTTCCCCCGGTCTCGGTGCAGGCAGATCCGCCGAGCTCACATCGATTCTGGAGGCGAGCGGGAATACGCCGTTGTCCGGCACGCCGATTGGCGCCCCATTCAGCGTTGTGCTATCAGCCTCGTAAGTTGTATAGGCGGGCACATCGTCAAACAGCTCGACGAGGGTCGCTGGCACCGTGCCGTTGTTGTAAATGGTAATCGTGTAGCGCAAGACGTCATCCGGGTCGACGATGCCGGGTGAACTGTTGTCGATCTGAAGTGCCGCAGTCTTCGTGGCAAAAAGCAGCGGGTAGTTACCGACAATGTCACGCGTCGGGTCATCCGGAAGCTCGGTGCGCGGGTCGTCGGACGGCTGGTCGGCGATGTTGAAGTCAACGGCGCTGACGAATGCCTGGTTCGATATGATCGTACCGTCGACAGCGTCGGCGTCGACAAGAACGTCAAAGGTAATGGTCGCAGTGTTGTCGGCGACGCCGGCATTGAGAACACCCGGTGTTGTATCGTCGGGCGCATTGACATCGATGCCGTCGATCAGCGGCGAACCCGTCGTGTCCGGAACGATGTTTCCATTCAGCGTCGTGCTGCCCGCTATGTATGTCGTATACGCGGGCACCTGGTCGACAATGTAAACGCCGGTCGCATTGTCGGTGCCAACATTTCGCACAGTAATCGTGTAGCGCAGCCTCTCACCGGCCAGCAGAATATTCGGGTTGCCGTCCAGGTAGCTGGAGATTTTCTCGACGACGAACTCCGGCGCCGACTGGATCAGGATCTCGGTCGGATCTTCATCGCCGGCGACATTCGGATCGGCGGCGCCATTGACGTACGGATCGTCACTGACAGCTACCGTGTAGCCCAGCGAACTGGCCTGAGACTGGTTCAGCACAATGCTGTCGTTTGCGATGACCGGCGCCAACTGCACCTCGAATTCGATGAATATCTCTTCGCCGAGTCCACCGATACTGAGATTGCGAACGTCGAGCAAACCGGTGCCCGCCGCACCGCCGTTTGCATCGGTGTTCGAGTCGTCGGCACCGGGTGGCAGTAGCGTGACGGTCAGTGTTCCGGCCTGGAACATCGGCGTCGCATTCAGGTTGTCGAGTTCGTCGACAATGTCGAAACCATCGAGCGGCAGAGTGCCGGCATTCTCAATGCGCAATGTGTAGCGAAGCGTATCGCCCGGCGACGCAACAGTGCCCGGATCCTCGCCTGTCGTCACATTGACAATTGTCTTCTCGAACTGCAGCGCCGGCAGGTCGACGGTGACGCTATGCGCATCTTCATGATCGCCAATACCGATAGTGCCGTCAGTGATCGTGCGCCGATATTCAGTTGATGCGTCCTGGTTGAACCACTGGGTTGCGCCGGCCACGTTCGTCAGCGTGACGCCATCCTGGGAATCGGCATCGAGCAGCGTTCGATACGCAATCATCAGGCGCTCGTTCACGCCGATTACCGAGGCGTCGGTCTGTGTGATGAACGTAAGCTCACAGGCGGCGTTGTTGTAGGTGAGCGTGTAATCCGCTCCCGAAACCAGCGGGCCTTTCCCCGCAACCGGTGTGACACCATCCGCCTCGAATACCTGCGCGCTTTGAATTTCCGGTGTCGCGTCGCACATGCCGCCTGTTGGTCCATCCGGCAGCCGGTCGACGAGTGTCGTGTTGTACGCATCGGACTCGCTCGCGTTTTGCACGGCGATGACGAAATTGCCCCATTCGCCGAGGCGCATTGTCGCCGGGCCGCTCTTCGTGACCGACAGCCCCGGCGGCAAGGTAAATTCACCGACCAGGCCTGAGCTATTGACGGTGTCGCCTTCTCGCGTAATGAATTCGTCGACGGGACTGCCGTTGTCCAGGAAGCTCATCTCCAACGTGTAATCCACGCCATCGACATTGAACGTCGTCGGGTCGGCCGAGGCGACAATCGTTACGCGGTCGGTACATCCTTCGCCGGGCGGCGTCGGGTAGGGACAGGGATCCAGGTTGTTCGGGGTTTCCTCGTGGTTCAGCGTGAAGCTGAAATTCAGAGGTCCGGTTGGTACGCCGTCCACGGCAAGCACGAGCACGACATCGAGCTCGGCCGAAACCAGCGACGGTTCACCGACTTCGAAATTGCGATGTTGAAACGTGCCGAGCGAAAAGAAAGGGATGGGCCCCGGCAAGTCGAAAGGCGGCGGCAGCGTCGCGATAAAGTCATAGCCGCTTTGCGAGCCCGTCGTTGTTCCCCAGCTGATGCTCGAAATCGGGTTGCCGTTTGTGATTACGGGATCGCCTGGCTGGGCGCCGGGCACGCTGTCTACCGGGTCGCGCCAGGAGCCAACAACGGAAACAAACGTGATTTCGGCGGCCAGCACGTTGCCGGCCGGAACCACTGCAAGCGAAGCCACCAGCGCAAGAATCGCAGGCAGCCGAACGATTATTCGATGAGCTACACCAAAACACGCTGACAGGTGTGATTGCATCCGAGCCTTCATCCGTGATTTCTGCCTGCTAACGGTGACATCCCCAGTGGGAGGGCCCGGTCGACATTCTTGTCTCGTGGACGGTCCCGCTTCCCTCGAGCTATGCGCTCTTCAGGCCGGTGGCTTAACCTTTAACGATTGGATCCAGACGCCACTATGGCGCATCGATAGTCGCCAAAAAGTGACACGCATCACAGCTTCTGGGTTTGACAAAAACGACTTTGGAAATGATTGAAATTACTTCTATTTCAGGCCCGTTATGCGGCCGGGAGGAAGTCAATCGGGTAGATTATGGTAACCGCAACGATGTCTTCCTTGGCACCGAAATCGAATCCGATAACGCGCTCAACCACCTGTTCGGCCAGTGCCGGCGCATTCATATCCGATGACTGCATCACGCAATAGGATACGGAACCGTCCGGCTCAATCGTGAGCTTCAGTGTAATCTGCCCACGCAGCGTTGGGTTCTTGCGCAGTTCGCGATTGTAAAGTCGATATAGCGACGACTTGTAGCGATCGAAGACGATCTGTATTTCTTCGTCGGTGCGGCCAGCGTATGCGCCGCCACTGAGCGGCCGGCTGGACGAACCTT
>DDIP01000420.1:11967-29707 GCA_002338605.1 Proteobacteria bacterium UBA1847
CGAGCGGCCGGCTGGACCTACCATCACCGCCGGTGCCAATCGAGCTTGAAACGCGTGAGACATTGACGCCTGCGATCGCCTGCCCGCCACCACCAACATCGCGGCTGATATCGGCAAGATTGATACCGCCACTTGAACCCGGTGCATTGGTCGTGACCATTGAGCGCGACGGTCTGCCAACCGCGTTTTCACCGGCATTGCTCAGTCTCGCGCTCGAACCCAGTTGCGTACTCGCTCGCAAATTCGAACGATCCGCAAAGCTGTCACGGAAAGCCAGAATGCCTTTCGATTTCACCTGTGCCTTGGTATCGACTTCGACGTTTTCGGCCACGGTCGGCTCACTGACCGGTATCGTTTCCTCCGGCAAGGTCTCAGCCAAAGCTTCCGGCTCCGGCTCAGGGATTTCTTCGAAGACCGGCTCCGGATCCGGCTGCGGCTCTGGTTGCGCCCTGTTCTGCTGAACCAGCCTGGCGACGCGCTCGGGCACTTCCTCTATGCGGTTGCGTTCAATAATCGGTATTGCAATGGAGCCCAGAAGTACCGCCAAAGCAATCGATGCTGCAAGAGAGGAGCCCAGGGATTTTCGGAAACGCTTGTCTTCTTCGTTGCCACGCGACCATGGCATGACCTGGGTATGCGCGGGCATATCGTCGGCATCGCGCTCGACGAGCCATTCGTTTTTCCGAAGTTCCTGCTGTTCAACGATATCAAGCAGGTTGTAATGCAAATGATCCAGCTCTCGATTCTGGTCGCCGATTTGATCGAGGATGGAATCCCGCCGGTCTTCAACGCGACCTATCTCTGCGCTGTAGTCATCAATCTTGCGTTGCGCATTTGCAAGCATCGATTGCCGCGTTTCGGGACCCTCATGTGTCGGCCAGAACAAGTCACCGGCGCCCAGATGATCGAGTTCTTCCAGGGAACGGCAAATCTTGCCCAGCACGTCAAACTCGTGAGCTTTTTCGGCAAGCACCGTGAGCTCGCCGTTCACGGCGTCCAGACGGCCCTGCAAGACGGCCAGCTCCTGCTCGCTCTTCTCGAACTCGGATCGAATCGAGTGTTCCTGGTTTGAAAGCTCTTCGGTCACGCTGTCACCTTCATTGATGCGACGTCAGTTCGCCGCTACCTGGGTGCCGCCTCTTTGCGTCACTGCCAGGGAAACATTCTCGAAACCTTCGTCGGTACAGGTCGACATGACGGTCTTAACCACCGTAAACGGCACCGATTTGTCGGCGAGGATCGTAACCTCCTGGCTTGTCGACACTGTCAGGGGGTTTATTCCGATGACGCTTTCCTTTATTTGCGCCAGGCGCGCGCCAACGGGGTCCAGAGCGTTCGCTTTGCCAGCGAGAATGTCGTCGACCATCGCGACCAGTTGCCCCTGCACCAGCACCTCGGTCGGACTGATGAAGATCACCACGGTTTCACGAGGCTTGGTTTCGACACGTGATTCGGGAAGGGTCACCTCTTTCGGCGTATCAAGCACCTCGACGGAGCCGGAATTCACAAGGAGAAAAAACACCAGGATCGTGAAAACGTCCATCAGAGACGTCAGATTCATTTTCGAAATCTTTAAACGATTTCGACCCATTCGCTTAATACGTCGGGAATTCCTCATGGTGCTTCACCAACGGAGATCTCGGTGAATAGCGCATACAACTGGTATTCATTCTCGACCTCGGTCGGGACCTCCACGGTTCGGACAATATCCATGACCTGAATCAGATAGTCGTAGGGAATGAACGGTTCCATCAGGACCGATGCTGTATCGATATCCGGATATTCCTGCTTCAACGCCACCATCATTTCAGACAGCGCCTCGAGATCATATTCATCATCCTTCTTCGGAACAGTCGCGATAATCGACTTGCCGTTGCTGATTTCGATCCCGGGTTCCCTCACGATGACCTCGACCCTGAAGCTCTCCTGCTGAACGACCGGCCCGCTGGCATTGCTGGGCAGGTCAAGCTCCACGATTGTCAGCCGCGAGAAAACAGCGGTAATGAGAAGAAACGGGATCAACACGACCATGAGATTCAGGAACGTGGTGACATCGATCTCGTACTCGTTACCCTTGCGACGCTTGTAGTGGTGTTTGCGGGCCATTGTCTTTATGCCTCGACAGCACGCTGCGCCCTTCTTGAGAATACGTTCAACGCCTTGACCGTCGCCATCTCAAGACTGTCAACGATATCACCGGTCTTGCTCGTCAGGATCGCGTGTACGATCAGCAACGGTATCGCAACCATCAGTCCGAACGCTGTCGTGTTCATAGCGACAGAAATACTGGCTGATAGCAGATCCGCTTTCTCTGCGGGGTTTGCGTTGGCAACCGCGGTAAACGCCTGGATCAATCCCATGATGGTACCGAGCAGTCCGAGAAGTGTTGCGATGCTCGACGCCAGGGCGACATAGGGCGTACGCTTTTCGAGACGCGGCACGATTTCCATCATGCTCTCCTCCATCGCTATCTCGATATCTTCACGACGCCGCACGGCGCCCTGCAGTGACAAGCCCATGTTCAGAACCTGCGAGATTGTCGATTCGTCCTTGCTGGTCATTTCCCGGGCTTCGTTAAACTCACCGTTATCCAGCAATGGCTGTACTTTGGCCCAAACGACCTGGTTCTTGTTCGTAATCATTGAAAGGGTGACAAAGCGTTCGACCGCTATTGCTACGCCAAACGCGAACACCAGGAGAATGGGGTACATGAACAGACCACCCGTTGCGAAGAAGGCTACAATCGAATAGAAAAAGTCCATTTCAAATTCCTCATTTAACAAAATATTCCGGCTTTATGTCCGGATAGCCGTCAGATTAGACGGGCGTCTCGATGATTGAAGTGACGCAGCTCACGTTCGCGGCTTATTTGCCCGAACGAATGTCGAAGTACTCGAGTTCGCGGAGAAAAACCTCTTTGTCCACAGGTTGCGCCCTGTCGTCCAGCGTATCGGTCAGCCCGATGTCATCGCCCATTTCGGACGATTTCCACGGTACGATGACCAGCGATTTCGGGGTCTCTTCATTTCCAAGGATCGACATACCGGACATTTTCTTCGGGCCGCCGGGCTCAGGCGCGTCTTCGGTCTCTTCTGCTGGTGTATCGGCATCGGTCTTCTCAACTTCGTCCTCGGCAACAGCATTCGACGCGGGCAGCGCGAAAATCAACAGCAACAGGTACAGCTTCATGTTCATGACATCACCTCTCGGCCATGCGGTTACGCAAGTCCGCAATCCACATTGAAGCCTCTTCGTCGGCCGGTACGGTGGCCATATACGCCTCGTACTGGTCGAGCGCGCAATCATAGTCAGCAAGGTAGAGATCGCAGAGAATCGCAAGATTGCGGCGTGCGTGGTGGTAGCCCGGGTACACTGCGATAGCGGCTTCATAGTGCTGCTTCGCGTCGACGAAACGACCGGTCTTTCGGTACACGATGCCAAGCTCGTTGTGTGCAACCGGGTGGTTGGCATTCAGCTCCAGCGCCTGGAGAAGGTTTTTTTCGGCAGCACCCAGATCGCCCTGGCGATGGTAGGCGATTCCGAGATCGATTCTCGGTGCGGTTACCGCGGGGGCGGCCTCGGCAACATCCTCGAGAATCGCAATGCCCCTCTCGAAACTTCCATCGTGCAGGTAATTCAGCGCTTCGTAGTATTTCAGGCGATCCGCATCAGTGACCCGGACTTCTTCGGTGATTGTGAATCCAACCGCTTCCTGGATCTCGATCTTCGCCACCTTGCGCTGTGGCTTGGTCGTTGCATTGCAGCCGGCAAGCATGATCACACTGATTGACAGCATGATCGACACTCGAAATCCTGATGCCGCTTTTTGACCGATTGCGTTTATCATGGCGATTCCGTTCATCGACTGGCTGCCGACAGTGCCGGTTCGGCACGATCAACAGGCTGCGTTGTTTCTGCTTCGGCAACACCTTCTTCGTCAACATCCGCTTGGGGTGCCACCGGCATGCGGTACGCGTAAACGTCAATTGAACTGATGAAACCTTCGCTGCTCTCATTTTTCGCATACCGACCCGGCATCATGACCGCCAGTTCATCGAGGCTCTTCTGTATCCATGGGTTGTATATGCCGGCTGCGAGTAGTTCAAAATTCGCTTCGTGCACTTCAATCGCGCGCTCCTCGAACGGCCAGGCCTCTTCTTCGATAACGAGGTCGTAGTCGGCTTGCTCGGCTGCGGAAAGACCATCCGGACGCTCGGAGTCAAGCAGCGACGCGCTGAAATTACGGTAGGTCTCGGCGATGTAATAGGTCGCGGCAGCGGTAACGCCGGCAACTTCGTAGTCCACCAGTTTCTCAAACGAAATCAATGCTGCGTCCATGCCGGCCTGCTTCCGGGCAAGGCTCGCCTCGAACGGCTGCACCAGTCTCTGCACTGCGAATTGTTCGTAGAGTTGCTCAGCAAGAACCAGCGAGGCACCAGCGGCCAGGTAGCGACTGCGATCCGTTCTGTCGATTCCCGCCTCGTCATCGACAGTGACCATTGCTGCCAACTGTTGGTAGTAGCGCTGCTCATCGCGTTGTTCTTTAAAGATGTCGGCCAGGCGTTGTCGGGTTTCCATCGCCAGGTCAATCGGCCGCGGATAGTCCTCCACGTACTGTTCGTACACGCGGATCGCATCGGCCATGACCTTGGCCTCGTGGTAGAGATCGCCGGCGGTCAGCAATGCCTCACGCCTCAGCACGATATCGTCCGATTCCAGGGAAACCCGTTCGTGCTCAGCGGCGGACCGCGCCAGCTGGCCGTCTTCCCTGTAGATATGTGCCAATTGCCGGGTCGCATCGTTGTTTAATGCGTGTTCGGGGTGTGAGCCTCTGAATTCCTCGAGAACGTCGGCTGCAAGTGTCCAGTCCTGTAGATTCATCAACGCGGCAGCAGCGTCATATTCTGCCGAGCTGCGGATACTGGATGTTGGTGCAAGCTCCTTGATGCGCAAAAAGTGGTTTGCGGCAGCCCTGTAGTCTTGCAGCAGATTCGCCTGTTCGGCCTGCTTGTATATCGAGGCTGCGAGTCCATCGATGACGGCTGGTCGCGACTCGTCGTCCTCCGGCGTCAGTTGCAGCACTTCGGAATACGCATGCTCGGCGCTCTGGTATTCAGCTGTATCAATGGATGAGTGCGCGACAACCGCCCAGGCTGCGCGACGCAGGTCGGGATTCGCCACCGGGTAGCGCTCGATCAGTTTTTTGGCTGAGCTGATCGCACGTGCAAAGTCCTTCATTTCATAGAGATCGTCCGCTGCTGCACCGAGAACAACCGGTGCCTGCTCGTGCTCCACAAACGCATCAGTGAAACGCAACGAGCTCTCTACGGTCATTTCCTTGACGTCACGCTGACGCGCACCAGTGGCTCGCTCCAGTTCCTGGCGATAGGCAAATACCGCTGCGTAACCTGCAGCTGATGCCTGCTCATGATCGCCGTACGTATAGGCAGTACGCTCGTACTCCTCGGCCGCGCTACTAAAGTCTTCGTTCTCAAGCAAAAGGTCCGCCAGCTGATAGTTGACCTGTGGCGACTCTTCGTCTGCAGGAAATGAACTCAGGAGCTGTCGATACCAGCGTAGCGCCTCATCGAAGTGTTTCGCCTTGTCCGCAGGCTGTGTATCGGCCTGATAAAGCGCGTGATAGTGGCCGGCAAGATCCGTCAAATTGGTTTTCAGGAAATCCGTGACTTCGGCTGCGCTTTCAATGTCGTGTCGGGTCCAATACTCCGATGACAGTGAATAGCGCGTTGCGAAATCTTTCTTTGCCTCGACGACCAGCAACGGAAAACCTGCTTCGCCGAAAATCTCAACGACCCGCATGCTGAAATGTGGAGACTTTTGGTGAAACGGGTTTGACTCGATGAATGACCGGTACACCGATGCTGCATCGTCGTAGCGCAGTTTGCTGAAAAAGAATTCACCGAGATTGCTGTAAATCTTGTCGCCGTAGCTTCGATGGCCTTTTGCCGTGAAGTATTCGTCAACGATCGCCGGACCGCCAAGGTTTGAGAAGCTCAGGCTGACGACACGAAACGTATCGGTCACACGATGTTCTTCGTTTTCATCCTCGTGTTGATCGAAGTCATAGCCGATCGAATTTCGGTAGTCGAGCAAGGCGATGAAATTGTCCAGCGCCTCGTCGTAAAACTGCTGCTTGTACAGCGCCCAGCCCATCTTGTAGAGCGAAAGTTCGTAGTACGCCGAATCTTCACCCATGCGAATGACCGCGTTGTAGGACGATTCCGCATCGCGATACGCTCGCCTGACAAAGTAATACTCGCCGCGACGGAACAGCACTTCGTCAACGTACTTGGAGTGCGGGTATTCGCTGACAAAGCGGTCCATGACTGCCATCGCCTCGTCGGGCTGACCGATTTCGTCGTAGGCTCGCGACATCTGGTAGAGCACCTTGTCGTTGCGCTCGTAATTCGGGTAAGTCTGCAGAATTTTTTTGTAAGTCTCGATGGCTTCACGCGGGCCTGCTGGAATTTCTCGCCCGTCTACAGCAACACTCTCTGAATCGGGAGCACCGCTGGCCGCAAAATACTCCAGCCGGCCGGTTGTGCGCTGCTCGAATTCCTGCTCCGACTCCGAAGGTTCTGCCGGATTGCGGGAAGGACTTACGGCGATCTCGTCGACGCGTCGGGCCGCAAGCTCGGGTGCAGCCATGTCTCTGACTTCACCGTCCCCAATGACCCCGTATGCCTGCTCAAGTTGCAGGTCGGCAAGGCGTCGCATGGCCTCGGGTGTCTTGCCGCTCTCGGATGTTTCGGCAAGGTAGCGTCGATAACTTTGAGCGGCACGCTCAAGACTGTCCTCAAGGTAGACATCCTGAAGGTCCGGCTTGACGTCTCCAAGCTCGGCCAGCGTCCCGTTCCTGACCGCGGATGTGCCGCAGCCGGCAACCAGCGTCATGAGCAATGCAAATGCCGGAATCCTGCTGATCATGGCGATTCGTCCAACCGCGCTTGCGCCTGGGTAGCCCGGTCGTAGCTGTCGGCCAGCGCAAATCGCGCCTTGTCGCCATAGTTTTCGAGGTGGTCGCGACGGGCTACCAGTTCCTCGATGGCGAGCACTTCGAGCAGGTGACCCTGGCGGGCCATCAGCTGATCGATTTTCTCAACCGACACCTCGGTCTCCGCCCTCAGGCGCCGCATTGGCTTGTCGTAGCCGACATAGCTGTGCGTCGCGGCCTGGCGATTGCGAACATACTCGTCGTATTCTTCCTGAACAATTGCCATCGCCTCGTCCAGGCTGCGCACGTTTCTGTCGAATTCAGACAGGCGTTCGTGATACTCGGTCCACAGCGTAAAGCCAAGAATTCCTTTCAGGTGCTTGAGCCGAACCAGGTTTTGTTCGTTGGCGGTCGGGCTCGTCACCATCGCGGCTTCAAGCGCCTCGATACGTGCGAGAATTGCCTGCTCTTCGCGCGTCGCCAGGAACTCGGGACGCGGTGTCGTCAAAAGATCGTCGCGACGCTTGACAAGCATCTTGTGTTGCTCGATGCGTAAACGCAGACGCGAGTCCAGCTTGCGAAATTGAGTATCGACATCGGGCAAAAGCGGTTCGTAGTGCTTTGCGCGAATCTCGACCATCTCGTCAAATGCATCGAAGTCGCCGTTCCAGGTGAGCAGCTTGCGGCGAAGGTCCGCGAGGTCCAGATAATTTTGCAGGCCGGTCTGGAAGTCATGGGATGCGAGCAACTGCATCAGGTAATAGGTTTCCGGCGCGTCCGACAGCGTTCTCAGACGGATAACCCAGTCCTTGTTCAGCCTGATTTCTTCGCGAATCAGCGCCTTGAGGAAATTGCCCTCTCGAATGCTCTCAATCGAGGTATTGAGTTTCCTGACTTCACTGCCGAATGAATCGAGGGCGCGACCATAATGAATGGCAGCCCGGCCATGAATATTGAGCTTGCCGTATGCATAAGGCAGCGCCAGTAACGCTTCCTGGGTCGCACTGTCTGTAATCTCGCGCTCCGCGAGAATGCTCCACGGCACAACGGCGCGCTCAAAGTCTTCAACGGCCAGGCTTGCCCAGCCAGCGCTCAACAGGGCCTGATTGGCGAACGGACCATCAAGTCGAACGCGATTCAGCGGTGGCAATGCCTGCTCGTAGTTGCTGTCCTCGAGTAATATCGTGCCCAACACGAGGTTCGACTTGTCACGAATCGCCAACTCGCTCGCATCGTCGGTCTTTCGCTGTCCGGCCTTGTCGAGTTGTTCCAGCGCGGCGGTTCGCTGACCGTTTTGCAAATAGGCGATGCCAAGGTTGTAGGAGGCAAAGCCGCCGTATTCGTCGGAGTCCTGCAGCTTTTTCAGTACTTCCACGGACTCGAGTTGCCTGCCCTGGGCCAGGTAAACATTGGCGCGCAGGAATTCTATGTCATCACGAATTGAACGCGGAATGTCGCCATCGATTCGATCAAGCGCCAGCAGCGCGTCTTCCATTTGCTGCTTCTGGAAATGTATTCGCGCGAGCCGGTAGGCGGCATCGTTGCGTACTTTTTCGTCAACAGCGCCTTCGAGCACAGCCTTGATGGCGCGACCGGCGCGATGATGCATGCGGTATCGCAACTCGAAATCGCCGAGTGAGAAGTGAGCGTTGTCGATGTGCACGAACAGGGAGTCCAGTTCGGGTTCGTCAATCGTCTCGTGTTGCCGGACCTCGGTGTCCAGCCGTTCGAGTGCCTCGAAGTACAGCCCCTGATTCGCAAAGTAGAGGGCTTCACCGAAGTAAAGATCGTTTAATTCATCTGCACGGGCCGGGGTCACCGCGAGCGTAAGCAGCAGCAGACTTGTTACCGAGATTGATTGTCGGAGCACGGGTTACCAGTCTCCGAGCCTGATTCCGTCGTTTCCGAATCCTGGTCCGGCGAGTGTCAGACCCATCGCTTTCGGTTTGATGCCCTTGGTGAAAGCGAAGTTACTTGACTGGTTGATATCCTTACCGTTTTTGAGCTTGCCGATCATGGTCACGCTGAGTTCGTGATCGCCGGTGGTCAGATTGCCGGTATAGATTTTCTGCACACCCCCGTTCTTCAGAGCGTCCAGTTCCTTGAAACTGTATATGTGGTGGGTAGCGAGCTCACCGTCGATCGTTATTTGCACAGCGTCCAGCCGAAAATCTTCATCTTCGGCAAGCGACACGAATAGCGACACTTCGGTATGCGATGGAAACAGCAATCTCTCTTCCAGCGTATTCAGCTCGGAAGCGATGCTCAGCACATCGGACTTGATTTCCTGGACCTGGCCGTCGAGGCTGCGCATGCTGTCACCGGACAGTTCGTCCGTGACACCCGGCGCCGGGCTACCGACAAGCACTAACAACAACGAGTTGCGCAATAACTTCAACATCGTACGATTCCCTGTGGTCTTACATAATCCCTGTCATCCAACCGCGGCGCACGACGGAGGCACCACGTCCCGCGGCTGACACCAGTCTCGGGGATGCGCCTGTGCAGGTCTGTGAACTGCTCCGCAAATCAGTCGCATTGCTTTTCATTCCATGCGAGATTGCATTTCATGACCGACACCACGTACCCGCACCTCCTCGCCCCGCTTGATCTCAAATTCACGACGCTCAGCAACCGCGTACTCATGGGCTCCATGCATACCGGCCTGGAAGACGGCAACAAGCACGACCGTCTCGCGGCCTATTTTACCGAGCGGGCCCGCGGTGGCGTCGGTCTGATCGTTACAGGCGGCTATGCGCCGAATCGGGCCGGTTGGGTAAAGCCCTTCGCAGGAAAGCTCACCACTCGATCGGAGGCAAGGAAACACCACCGGGTGACCGACGCCGTACACGCCGAGGGCGGCAAGATAGCGATGCAGATTTTGCACGCCGGACGGTATGCCTATCACCCGTTCGCGGTGGCGCCGTCGAAAATTCGGTCGCCGATCACACCCTTTACACCGCGCGAGCTTTCTACTTCCGGCGTGGAGAAACAGATTCGCGATTTCGTGCGTTGCGCGCGGCTTGCACGCGAGGCCGGTTACGACGGCGTCGAGATCATGGGATCGGAAGGTTATTTCATCAATGAATTTTTGGTGACGCACACCAATCATCGCAATGATCAATGGGGCGGCGATTACTCGCAGCGCATGCAGTTGCCCATCGAGATCGTGCAACGCACGCGAGAGGCAGTGGGCGAAGACTTCATCATCATCTACCGCCTGTCGATGATCGACCTGATTCCTGACGGCAACACCTGGGAAGAGACCGTGAGGCTAGCCAGGGCTGTCGAGTCGGCTGGCGCCACTATCATCAACACCGGCATCGGCTGGCACGAAGCGCGTGTGCCGACAATTGCGACCTCGGTGCCGCGTGGTGCATTCGCCTGGGTGACAAAGAAGATGAAGAGCGAAGTCAGCATTCCGCTCGTCACGTCCAACCGCATCAACCTGCCTTCGACCGCCGAACAAATACTCGCCGACGGTTGTGCAGACATGGTTTCAATGGCACGACCTTTGCTCGCGGACCCGGAATTTGTTCGGAAGGCACGCGAGAATCGCGCCGACGAAATCAATGTCTGTATCGCCTGCAACCAGGCGTGTCTTGATCACACCTTTGCCAACAAGATGTCGAGTTGCCTGGTGAATCCGCGGGCTTGCCATGAAACGGAGTTGAATTACATCAAAACGACAGCACGGCGGCATTTTGCCGTGGTTGGATCAGGGCCCGCCGGGCTCTCGGCGGCGCTGGTGCTGGCTGAGCGCGGGCATGAAGTGGATTTGTTTGAGGCCGCAGACGAGATTGGCGGCCAGTTGAACATGGCTAAGGTCATTCCCGGCAAGGAAGAGTTTCATGCAATGCTGGCTTATTTCTCGCGGCAGATTGAGCTGCGGGGGGTGAACGTGCATTTTAGTACGCACGCCACCGTGGACGCGCTGGCTGGCAAGTACGACGAAATCATCATCGCAACCGGCGTCTCGCCGCGAGATCCGAAGATCGATGGCCAGGATCATTCGAAGGTGCTGAGCTACATCGACGTGCTTCGCAACCGGGCGCCGGTTGGCCGGCGTGTTGCGATCGTCGGCGCTGGTGGTATCGGCTTCGACGTCGCCGAGTTCCTGCTGCATGACGGGCATTCGCCCACGATGGATCTCGATGAGTGGCTGGCCGAATGGGGTGTGGTCGATCCTGCGGTTGCACGGGGTGGACTGTCACCCAATCGTACCCGACCCGACTCACCACGGCGTCACATTACCCTGCTGCAACGCAAGGCCGGTAAACACGGTGCCAACCTCGGCAAGACCACCGGCTGGATTCATCGCGCGGTGTTGAAAATGAACAACGTGCAAATGATCGGCGGTGTGAACTACGAACGCATCGGCGACGAAGGTCTGTTGATCAGCTTCGGCGAGAAGCGCGAGGACCTGACCTGGCTCGACGTCGATAACATCGTGATGTGTGCGGGCCAGGTTTCCTTGCGCAACCTGCAGGAACCGCTGCGGGCTGCCGGCGCGACCGTGCACGTTATCGGTGGAGCTGACGTCGCGACGGAACTCGACGCCAAACGTGCGATCGACCAGGGTAGTCGCCTCGCCGCTCGACTCTGAAAAGCCCCCGGTTACGTCAGAATCGATAGTTAAAACCGATCGAAATAACATCCGTCTCGAGCACGTCAAACTCGTATACGGTCCAGTCACCGACCAGCGAAAAGTTATCGCCGAGATCGAGCTTCAGACCGCCGCCCCAGTACGGGTTGTCGTCCCCGGGCGTGTCGATCGAGAAGCCGTCGATGGTGATATCGGCATCCCAGAAGAAAACGCCGCCCTTGCCGAAGATCGACAGGTTGTTCGATAGCGGCAGTGAGAGAGTCCCGCCCAACGTCCAGCCATCGCCGCTGATGTCGGTGCGTGACAGCAGTCCGCTTAAGTCCACGGTTTCGGTGAAGTCGCCAAAGTTCAGGTAGCCCGCCTCGATACCAAAGGTTTCGCCGAGCTGGATGCCGCCGAAGAATCGATAGGCGTTGGTGTCAGTATCGATGCCAAAGCCGTCGAAATCATCGTCAAGGCGCGCGTTACCAATGCTCGCACCGACATAGGCATCCGGATGGGCTTGTGCCGTCAGAGGCATTGCTGTTGCCAGCATTACGGTAGCGGCCAGCGTCGTCGTTCGATTCATCGTCGTTCTCCTTCAAGTCGTGCGGCCTATCTGGCCACAACGATCCTGAAGCGACGCTGAACGGAGCTTACTGTCCGGCTTGCCGCAACTGCGCCAAATCCGAACCCGCCGGCTTCTGGAATAAACGCAAGCCAAACTCCGGCACAATCGCCATCAGGTGATCGAAGATGTCCGACTGGATGCCTTCATACACAGCCCACTGTGTGGTGTTGGTGAAACAGTAGATTTCCAGCGGCAACCCCTCCGGTCCGGGCGCGAGCTGTCGGACGATGAGCGTCATGTCCTGGTCAATTTTCGGATGATTCTTGAGGTAGTTGAACGCGTAAGCGCGAAATGTGCCGATGTTTGTCAGCCGACGCCGGTTGACGTCGTCGTCAACCTCATGCGGAAGCCCCTTGTTGTAATCGGCGAGCTCTTCCTCCTTCTGCTTGATGTAATCCTTGAGCAGAGCGAATCGCGTGAAGTGATCGATCTCGTCCGGCGTCTGAATGCGGATCGTCGAGACATCGATGTGCAACGCTCGCTTGATTCGCCGTGCACCGGTCTCCGACATGCCGCGCCAGTTCTTGAATGAATCAGTAATCAGTCGATGCGTGGGAATTGTCGTAATCGTCTTGTCCCAGTTCTGCACCTTGACGGTGTGCAGCTGCACGTCGATAACATCACCGTCGGCACCGAACTGCGGCATCTCGATCCAGTCGCCAACACGCACCATGTCCTGCGCCGTTAACTGCACGCTCGCCACAAGCGACAGGATCGTGTCCTTGAACACGAGCAGCAGGATGGCCGTCATCGCGCCGAAACCGCTCAGCAGCAGCAGTGGTGAACGATCCAGCACGACCGAGACGATCATCACGCCGCCGAGGATCCAGACGACAATCTGCAGGAGCTGCACGAATCCCTTTAGCGGCCGGTCTTTTGCGACAGGCAGGCTCGAGTAAATCGTATTGGCGGCACTCAGTAGCCCGGTCAACGCGAGCGTGAGCATCAACACGATGTAACCCATCGCGATGTTGCGAATGACAGTTACACCGCTGTCGGGGAGATCCGGCACCAATGGCGCGCCGATGAATATGATCAGTGCCGGCAGTACCTGGACCAGGCGCCCAAGCACATTGTGGCTGACGAGCGCGTCATCCCAGGTCACACTCGAACGGTCGGCAAACGCGCGAACGGCACGCACCAGTGCGTACTTGACGACCATGTGTGCGACAACCGCCACGATCAGTAGCGCGGAGAGTCCAACAAGCGGTGGCAGGAGCGGATTTATCCGACTGAGTTGTTCGAGTACTTCCACGGACACGTCTACTTTGCGTGCCACTTGGCCAACAGCGCCGCCTCGGTTTCAAGGCTGAACCCGCCCGGTCCCCACCTGGGTTCTCCGAACGAATCCAGTTCGGCAATCATGTCGTTTGCCGTATCGCCGATCGGACGAAACCTGAGACCGGCCGCCATCGCGCGCTTGTTGGTCACCTGCATGAACGGAGTGGGGCCCTCGCCGTACCAGGGTCCGTAGTTTGCGGTCTCTGTGTTATTCGCGCGTAACCATTCCCAGTCGACCCAGGTCAGCGTCGATTCTGAGCCCGTCGATGCGATAAGCCCTTCGAGCAGCGGCCTGGCGCGGTACGGTTTTTCGGCACCGACCGCGTTGTACGGACCGCTGCCATTACCGTCTTCCAGCAGGCGCACCATCCAGCCACACAAATCGGCTGCGTCAATATATTGCACCGGAAGATCGTCCTGCCCGGGAACGAGGATCTCGTTGCCAGCCACCATACGCCGCAGCCAGTGGCGCAAGCGTTCCGTGGGATCACCGGTGCCGGTGATGATGCCGGGCCTGACATTAATGGCGTCGCCGCCGAAGACTTTGCTCACTTCCTGTTCGCACAATGCCTTGCGCGGACCGTAGGTTCTGCCGTAAATGGAGTCGGACTCGTCGGTCGGATCGTCCATCACGGCGTAAGCGGCGGTGAATTCATCGTCGTCGAGCTTCAGCCCTTCGCCGTAGGCCGAGATGCTGGAGACGAAAACATATTTGCCAACGTGCCCGTGCAGCAGCTCCGCCGACAATCGTACATGGCGAGGATAGAAGCCGGAGTTATCGATCACCGCATCCCAGTCGCGACCTTTTAATGCGTCGAGCTGGTCATCCCGATCGCCGATCAGATTTTCAACATTCGGAAACCGCTCCGGTGCCGTCTTGCCGCGATTGAACATCGTGACCTTGTGACCGCGCGACAATGCATAGTTGATTTCATGCGGTCCGATGAAACCCGTTCCACCCAGCACCAGGATGTTCAATGTTTTGGGTGACGTGCCTTGCGAGCAGGCCCATCCCGGCAGTGCGGCAAGTGCGCCGATTGCCGATGCCGAACGAATGAAGCTGCGACGTGAGGTTTTCATCAATCAATCTCCGGTGTTCTTGTTATTCGGTCATCATACTATCCGCAGTCGATGACAGTCGACTTGCAATCAGGCGATGCGTTGACGCGCGAACCACCGCGTATTCGTCAATGACAACCGCTTGCTAGAGACGGCCGGGCATTTCGTCAGCGCCGGCGATCCGCGTTAGCCAGGCTTCGCGCCTGAGGCGCTGCATCTGCATGACGATCCAGTCGCTGCGCTTGCGAAGATAGTCCGACGGGTCGTTGGGCCGCAGTTTTCGCGGACTCGGCAATACGCCAGCCAATAGTGCCGCCTGCCTGTCACTCAGACCTTCTGGCGGCACGCCGAAATAGTATCGGCTGGCAGCACCGACACCGTAGATACCGGGCCCGAACTCGGCGATGTTGAGGTAAATCTCAAGTATGCGCTGTTTTGGAAGGCAGACTTCCAGGACAACGGTCAGCCAGGCCTCCAGGCCTTTGCGAATGAAATTTCGGCCGGGCCAAAGGTAGAGGTTCTTCACCGTTTGTTGCGATATCGTCGACGCGCCCCTCACGTAGCCGCGCTGGCCTTTCTCCCCGATCGATTTCTGGATCGCGGTAACGTCAATTCCGAAGTGATCGGCAAATCGTTGGTCTTCCGACGCGACAGCAGCGAGCGCGATGCTTGTTCCCAGTTCATCCCAGGCGTTCCACTCGTGAAGCAGTGGCTCGCGACCGCTGTCGTCCTGAAGCATGAACGCTGTAGTTGCAGGATCGAACCACCGCAGCGGTAGCACCAACAGCACACTGCCGACGACGAAAGCGAGCACGGCAAGGCCGAACCGCTGTAACCAGCGCTTCCAGCGCGGGACGGACCTTCTCTTCTTGCGCGACTTTGCCATAGCGACAAACAATACATGGTTGACTGGCCCTAGGCATTGGCGAAATACCTGCGCGTCGCGTTGGCGAAGAACACCAGTGATAGCATGACCGGTACTTCGACCAGAACACCGACCACGGTTGCAAGCGCTGCGCCGGAGTGCAGCCCAAACAGGCTGATTGCCACGGCAACGGCCAGCTCGAAGAAATTGGACGTGCCAATCAGTGCGGCGGGCGCCGCCGTGTCAAACGGGACGCGCCACAGATATGCCCATCCGTAGGCGACGAAAAAGATTCCATAACTTTGTATTAACAACGGCACTGCAATCAGTGCGATGACCAGCGGTTTGTCGATAATCGTCTGAGCCTGAAACCCAAACAGCAACACGACCGTCGCGAGCAGGCCCATGATCGAATAGGGTTTTACCTTTGCGGTAAAGCTTGCGATGCGATCGCGATCGCCAGAGTCGTCCAGTACCTTGCGCGTCACGTAGCCGGCGGCAAGCGGTATGACAACGTAGAGAATGACCGACAGCAACAAAGTCTCCCATGGGACAACGATGTCGGTAACACCGAGGAGAAATGCCGCGATCGGCGCAAAGGCGAACACCATGATGATGTCATTGATTGAAACCTGCACCAGCGTGTAGTTGGCATCCCCGCGCACGAGCTGGCTCCAGACAAACACCATTGCCGTGCACGGAGCGACACCGAGCAAGATCATCCCTGCGATATATTCCTTGGCGGTGTGGGGCTCGACAAGCCCTGCAAACACGTACTCGAAAAACAAGATGCCCAGCGCGGCCATCGTGAACGGTTTGATCAGCCAGTTGATAGTCAGGGTAATGCACAGGCCCTTCGGCTTCTTTCCAACGTCTTTGATTGATGCGAAATCGACATTCACCATCATTGGGTAAATCATCACCCAGATAAACACGGCGACGACAAGATTGACGCTCGCGTACTCGAGGCTCGCGACGATCGAGAAGATGCCTGGAAAAACGACACCCAGTGCAACGCCAGCCGCGATACAAAACGCGACCCAGACAGACAGATATCGCTCAAATAGTCCCATTGGCCGTATTTTCTCCTTGCCGGACGGCCTTCACAACCGCTAATGCAATCAAGTGACGAAAAAAGTACACACAGTTCTTCGTGAAAATCCGGCCTGATCCCATTTAAACGTGAACCTGTTCACACTGCATTCAGTCAATATGTAATATACCTTTAAATGTCCATTTGCTTGTACGGACGGGAGGTCGGAACTTATGGCCGCATTGCATGATCGCGTAGTTGCGGTTGCCAATCTGCGCGATTTCTTCCGCGAGTCGATCAATACGGCGATCGACAATCAGAATGTGGATGTCAATCCGCACACCAGTCACTATGTGGTCAATCTACTGACCCTCTTTGCGCGCTCCGAGAATTTCTACGACGAATCCGATGAACATTGCGGCGTTCGTCCGCTGGCCCTGATGATGGCGGATGCTGCCGATGCTGACTCCCAGGAAAAGCGCTCGTCATCCTTGCAGCGAATCGGCGATGTGGCGCTGTTTACCGCCGGTTTTTTTGCCGACAGCCTCGCGTATCGGCCCGTCGACATCGATTACTATGTTCGCATGGGCGGTAGCGCCTACGGTTCGCTGTCCGATGAAATCAAGGGCACAACTCGTGGAATGGCACTGGTCGACGTATTTCGAGAAATGGCCAGGAAGTTTCAATCGCTGGTGGACGTTTTGAATGAGGTTCGTGAAGGCGCCTGGGGGTCGGGCGATGTCGTGCGCGTATACGAAATATGGCGTAAGACCGGCAGCAGGCGAGCCGCGAAAATTCTCGAGCAAAACGGCGTTGTCCCCATCGGCGGCACACCGAAAACGCACTGATGCTCGCTGACCTTCATGGGTATATGGCCAACATCTACGATGCCGATTGCGGGCACCGGCTGCAGGACTTTTTGATAACTGATCGCGACCTGGCTAATCGGCTTGGGCGCAAGGTGCTTCCCGCGAGTGTCGAAGAAACCGTACTCATCGCTGAAGGCAATGACGGCATTTCCCTGAGCGTGTTTCTAGACCAGGCTTTGCTGTCGCGTCTCGATAACGCCAATCCGATGAAAAACCTGCGTGCCAGTGAACTCGCCGATCTCGCGGTCGTCCTCGAGGGGATCAGTCACTTCAACTACCTCGGCTGGTGCGCCGGCAATGACAAGCCGGTAACGCTGCTGGAACTGGAGCTTCAGGCCGAAGTCGACAAATTCATTACGACTGCGTTACTCGCCCTGGAACAGGAAGATTTTTCGCTGCTGCGGGTTCTTCACAAGCTGCTGTTCGATGAGATTGCGTTTCAGCCAACATTGAGTCGAAGCC
>DDIP01000421.1:0-2237 GCA_002338605.1 Proteobacteria bacterium UBA1847
CGATCAGCGGCTACTTCGCCCAGAGTACCGGCGACTTCAAGAGTTTCGTTGGCGGCACCTGCTGGGATGGCACCGTGTTTCATACCGGCCAGCCCGATCCCGGCAGCAATGGCGACCCGACAGCCGAGGTCTGCGATCGATCCGGCGGCATGATTCCGTACAATCCCGAGGATCGCGCGTTCGTCGCATTGACGCAGGACTTCCCATTGGCGGCTGGCAACCTGTTCTTCCGGGCGGAGTATACGTACGCATCCGACATGTTAACGGATGGCGACCTTGACCCGCTGACGACTGAAACCGGAACGGACATCATCAACCTGCGCCTCGGCGTCGATATCGACAGCTGGAATTCCCGCATTACCCTGTGGGGCCGGAACATTACGGACGAACGCTCTTACCACGGTTCGTTTGACCAGCCTCTCGGCCTGGGTCGTATGAAC
Source organism: Proteobacteria bacterium UBA1847 (assembly GCA_002338605.1). GTDB lineage: Bacteria > Pseudomonadota > Gammaproteobacteria > Steroidobacterales > Woeseiaceae > UBA1847. Next base: position 441 of record DDIP01000421.1, read on the forward strand.
TCCTACCCGACCGAGCCAGCGACTTACGGTATCTCGTTCATGAAAAACTGGGACTAGGCGACAGGCACAAAAAGGGGCAGCAGGGAAACCTGCTGCCCCTTTTTTTTCCATCGGTTTCCATTCGGCACACTGCAAATTGATACCTATCCACGAAGAACGACCGACTCAAGGGCCGGCTGTACTCGTGCCGGGATTCAGGCCTCGTCGTTAAAGAAAAACATCCCCAGTGTTTCCGCGACACACGCCGGCTTGCGCTGGCCTTCCGCTTCGATTCGAATTTCAGAGGTCAGCAGCAATGCTCCGGCACGATGGCGAGCCTGCAGCAATTTTGCGCGCGCCCGGAGCCTCGACCCGACAGGCACCGGCGCATAAAACCGCACTTTGTTCAGGCCGTAGTTGATGGCCCTGGCGAGATTCCTGACCTCAATGAACTTGCCGGTGAGTGCGGGAATCAACGCCAGCGTCAGGTAGCCATGCGCGATGGTCTTGCCGTCCGGCATCTCTTTCGCTGCACGTTCAATATCAACATGAATCCATTGGTGGTCGGCCGTTGCTTCAGCAAACTGGTCAATGCGGTGCTGATCAATAACGATCCAGTCCGACAATCCGACCTCCTGACCGACCATCGCTTTCGCATCTTCAATGGAATTTATGACGCGCAACTCAGCTTCCTTCGGGGTCGGGGTCCGTGTGCCGGTCGGCCACGTTAGCACAGCGTTCGCAATTCACCCAACCGGAGTCACCGTCGACATAGTGTTCTTTTTTCCAGATGGGCAAGCGCGTCTTTATCTCGTCAATCACGTAGCGACAGGCCTTGAATGCTTCATCACGATGCGCGGCCGACACGCCAACCCAGACGGCACAATCACCAATCTCGAGCATACCCGATCGATGCACGCAGACCGCCTCGATATGGGGAAACCTATCCTGTGCTTCCGCGAGAACTTTCTCCCCTTCGATTAACGCCAGCGGCTCGTAAACTTCGTACTCCAGTCGCTGCACTTCCCGCCCATCGTTTTCGTTGCGGACCCAGCCTTCGAACACACATAAGCCGCCGGCAGCGGGCATTGCCATTTGCTTACGCAGTTCGTTAACCGGAATTGCCTTGTCGGATATTGAAATCACGCTAGCCGCCGGCTACCGGTGGAAACAGCAATACAGTATCGCCATCGCTGACTGGCGAAGACCAGGCTGCCATGACGTCGTTGATCGCTACCTTGCAATGCGCAGCCGGCTCGGAAGATCCATGCCGGCCCTTCGTTTGTTCGAACACGTCCATGGCGGTCGACGCGTCCAGCTCAAGTGTTTCCAGGCTGACCCCGGCATGCTCACGAAATACTGCGAAATATCGAACCGTTATTGTCTTCATCAGCATTTTTGCAGAACGCTTTTTTCGAGGTCTTCAGGCGTGTTGATATTATCAAGTGACAAAGGGTTCACCTGCTGCAGCAGAAACGTGTCCGAGCGGATCAGGATTTTCCTCGGGCAATTGATGCCGCTATCGACGAATGCCTGGATGACGTCCGCGCAGCCACAATGGTAGATGGCGCAGAGCGGTTCGGGCAGTTGATCGTAACTGCTTTCGTAGGCCGTAAAATACTGGCCGCCGTCGCGGTGTGCCAACAGGTTTTGCAGAGTCTCCGCATCGATATTGGGCAGGTCACAGGCCACCACCAGCCAGTCGACTTCCGGGTGTTCCCGAAGTGCAGTCAGTATGCCTGCAATCGGTCCCAAGTCCCGGTAACGATCGACAATCAGCTCATACTGGCTGCGTTCGGCGTCATCGGCCTGCTCGGG
>DDIP01000421.1:2348-8104 GCA_002338605.1 Proteobacteria bacterium UBA1847
GACGCGCAGATACGAAAACGCTGTCAACGAATTGCCCGAGCAAATCAACCATATAGGCCAGCTGTGATCGACCGCCTCGATCCAGCAGGGCCTTGTCGCGACCCATGCGACGGCTTTCGCCACCTGCGAGTACGAGTCCGTAGACAGCCCTAGACATCCCGCGAAAACTCCCGCTTGCCACCTGACTTCGAAACAAGCCGGGTGTCCTGGATCACAATATCGTGGGACAGGGCCTTCAACATATCGTAAATGGTCAGCGCTGCCACGCTGGCACCGGTAAGGGCTTCCATTTCGACACCGGTCCTGTGCGTTACCTTGCAGCGACACTCGATGACCGCACAATCGCCCTGGATGGTGATGGACAATTTGCAGCTGTCGAGACCCAGCGGATGACAGAATGGGATCAGCTCATGTGTCTTTTTCGCCGCCATAACGCCGGCGATGATAGCCGTTGCAAAAACCGGCCCTTTCTTGCTCGCGATTTCTTCACCCTCAACTTGCGACAGGACCTCGGCGGGCAAGCGTACGATGGACCGCGCGCAAGCCTCGCGCTGGGTTACTGGTTTGTCACTCACATCGACCATGGTTGGTCGATTGTCGCCGTCCACATGACTCAGTTTGCTCAAAATCACCCACCCATCCGATACATTTCAACTTTGCGCAACACGTGATGCTCCACAGGTCCCGGTCGCCGCAGCTCACTGTACCGATCGCTGCGCCGTAACCAGGTTCTGGAAAGGATATCGCGAATCTCCCTGTCGTCGGCACCGTTTCTGAGTGATGCGCGCAGATCCGTGCCCTGGCTGGCAAACAGGCAGGTATACAGCTTTCCGTCGGCAGACAGCCTCGCCCGACTGCAATCGCCACAAAACGGTTCGGTCACCGACGAGATGAAACCGATTTCGCCGGCACCATCCTGGTATTTGTAACGACGTGCAACTTCCCCGGGATAGTTCTTGCCAACCGCCTCCACCGGCCAACGCGCGCTTACCGCCGCCAGGAGTTCCCGCGACGGAACGACCTGGTCCATGCGCCAACCGTTCCGATTACCAACATCCATGAATTCGATGAGCCGTACAATCGTCCGGGTACCGCGAAAATGCGCAAGCAAATCGAGCACCGTATGGTCGTTGATCCCTTTCTGTACAACGGCATTGATCTTGACGGGTCCGAGACCTGCATCTTCCGCAGCGCTGATGCCGTCCAATACTGTCCCCAGCTCACCGCGACCACCGCTCATCGTGTGAAATACTGCCTCGTCAAGGCTGTCCAGGCTCACGGTTACCCGATGCAGTCCGGCGGCCGCCAAATCGGCGGCTACCGGGGCCAGCAGCATACCGTTGGTCGTCAGCGCGAGGTCCGTAAGGTCTGGCAGCAAGGCCAGTTTTTGCACGAGCTTCGCAATATTCCGATCGAGCAGCGGCTCGCCACCGGTAAGCCGGATCTTGCTGACGCCCAACTCACTCGCCGCGGTCGCCACGCGCATGATTTCGTCGTAAGTCAGTCGCTGCTGCTTCTTCAGGAATTCGTACTCGGAGTGATACTTGGCGGCTGGCATGCAATACGGACAGCGAAAATTGCACTGGTCAAGCACCGATATACGCAGGTCGTGCATTGGCCTGCCCAGCGTGTCGATGATTTCCCCGGTTTCGTCCGTGCCGGCTACTTTCGAATCATTCTGCGGTTTCATTCCGCCATTGTGCATTAAGTACCCGGGCCTGCCCAATAGATTCAGACGCCTTCTTCGGGGTTTGGTAAGCTCATCGATCCCGTAGCTTTGCGAATCGAACGCATGAATGTCACATTTACCGATGAAGAACTTGCCTTTCGCGACGAAGTGAAGTCCTTTTTCGAAAACGACTTCCCACAGGACATTCTCGAGAAACAGAATCGGTCAGTTGCGCTGTCCCGCGAGGATATGGTGCGCTGGCACAAGGTCATGTATCGGCGCGGCTGGGCGGCGCCGAACTGGCCCACCGAGTACGGCGGCACGGGATGGTCGACGGTACAAAAGTATATTTTTGCCGACGAGCAGGCACGCGCCAACGCGCCCGCTTTTCTGCCGTTCGGTGTGTCCATGGTCGGACCCATTATTTACACCTACGGCAACGACGCGCAAAAACAACGTTTTCTGCCTGATATCCTCGAGTTCAACACCTGGTGGTGCCAGGGCTATTCCGAAGCCGGCGCCGGCTCAGATCTGGCCTCGCTAAAAACCCGGGCTGACCTCGACGGCGACCACTACGTCGTCAACGGCAGCAAGACCTGGACAACGCTGGCACAGTACGCCGACTGGATTTTCTGCCTCGTCCGCACGAATACGGATGTTGCCCGGCGGCAGGAGGGCATCAGCTTTTTGCTGATTGACATGAATTCACCGGGCATCAGTATCAAGCCTATTCTGCTGCTTGACGGCGAACATGAGGTCAACGAAGTCCATTTCGACAATGTCCGTGTGCCATCCGAAAACCTGGTCGGCGAAGAAGGCAAAGGCTGGACCTACGGCAAGGTGCTGCTTCAGCACGAGCGCACGGGCATCGCCGGCGTTTCGGGATCCCGATACGCATTGCAGCGCCTTCGGAAGCAGGCGGGTAAGGCAGTGCGCGGTGCCGAACCGCTTGCCGGGAATCCGACATTCATGCGCAAGCTTGCCGCCACCGAAGTCGAACTCAAAGCCCTCGAGTACACCGAGCTGCGAACACTGGCGTCTGTTGCATCGGGGAAAGCACCGGGACCGGAGTCATCGATTCTCAAGATCGCCGGCACCGAACTTCGCCAGCAGGTCGATTCGCTTTGCGTCGAAGCGGCCGGGTACTACGCCCTGCCCTATGTGCGCGATCAATACACGATGGACTCCCCGGACAGCGAACGCATTGGCGAAGGCGCAGAAACTAACAGTTCGCTGACTTACTTCAATAATCGAAAAGTCTCAATCTTTGGCGGCTCGAACGAAATCCAGAAGAACATTATTGCCAAGCACGTGCTTGGGCTATAAGGCGACAGGGAATGGACCTTTCACTCAATGAAATGCAGTTGATGCTGGCTGACAGCGTCGAGAAATTCATCGCCAACGACTACGATTTCGAAACACGGCAAAAGTACGCAGAGAGTCGAACCGGTTTCAGTCTGCCGGTCTGGCAAACGTTTGCCGAGCTTGGCTGGACTACGGTCACAATCGGCGAGAAAGACGGCGGTTTCGGCGGAGGGCCGGTGGACCTTATGGTCATCATGGAGCGCCTGGGCCGAGGACTGGTTGTTGAGCCATTCCTCAGCAATATTGTGCTAGCCGCTGGCATCCTGGGGCGTGCCGGGAGCAACGAGCAGAAGTCACGGTGGCTGGCGGCAATCACGGGTGGCGAGTTGCAGGCCGGCCTCGCTTTCGTCGAACCTTCGGCCGGTTACGAAATCAATAGCGTCCAAACGACAGCGACTCGCGAGAGTGGCGGCTGGGTTTTGAATGGCGCAAAGGCTTACGTTCTCAATGGCGGCAGTGCCGAGATGATCCTGGTACCCGCGCGAACATCGGGACAGCGGCTGGAACGCGATGGAATTACGCTTTTTGCCATCGACGCCAGCAGCAAGGGACTTACGATTCGGGATTACGCAACCGTCGACGGCCAGCGGGCTGCCGAAATCCTGTTGGACCAGGTTAACGTCGCAGACGATCAGGTTATCGGCGAAGTGGGTAAAGGTTTTGACTCGCTGAATTCGGCGATTAATGATGCGACGCTCGCCGTTTGTGCAGAAGCGGTCGGTATCATGACCGTGCTCACGGAGAAAACGATCGAGTATTCCAAGAACCGGGTTCAGTTTGGTGTACCTATTAGCAGCTTCCAGTCCTTGCAGCATCGCATGGTCGATATGTACACCGCATGCGAACAAAGCCGATCACTGCTGATGTGGGCGGCAATGGCGCTGGCCGACGACAGTGACGAGGCTGAAAGGGCCGTTCATTCCATCAAGTACCAGGTTGGTATCGCGGGAAAACATATCGGCGAAGAGGCGGTGCAGATTCACGGCGGCATGGGGGTGACCTGGGAACTGGACGTCGCACATTATTTCAAGCGCCTTACCGCAATCGGAATCCAGTTCGGCAACGCTGACTGGCATCTCGATCGACTTGCTGCGATGCCTGGCTGATGTTCTCGCCAAGCGTCGCCGCGTTCTTTGCACAGCACCAGGAATTGCTGTGGTTGACGACGCTGGTGATCGATCTGGCCGGAACCGTGTTGCTGTACCGCTTTTTTGGTAAAGCCGGCCTGCAGGTCGCCATCGCGACTGCCATTATTCTCGCCAACCTGCAGGGACCAAAACTGACGATCATTTTTGGCATGCAAACCAGCCTTGGCGTTATCTTTTATTCAAGCATTTTTTTTGCAACCGACGTACTCAGCGAAAACTATGGCCGAAAGGAAGCCAACAAGGCCGTTCGAATGGGATTTGCTGTCAGTGTCATTGTGTTGATCATGTTGAGCCTGGCCCTGCTCTACCTGCCCAGCGACCGTCCGGATACAGCCGTTTTCTCGGCAAACATACACGACGCCTTTGCGACGATCGTCAACTTCACGCCACGATTCGTCTTCGGTTCATTGCTTGCCTACTACGTCAGCCAGAGTTTTGATGTGTGGGCGTTTCACAAGATCAAGCAGATGACAGGCGAACGCTGGTTGTGGCTCAGGAATAACCTGTCGACCATGAGTTCGCAGGCGCTCGACACGGTCATCTATTCGCTCGTCGCCTGGTGGGGTATTGTCGACCTCGGTACTGCGCTTGCGCTCGGTGCTGCAAAGTATGTTTTCAAACTGGTGATCGCGATGATTGACACCGTATTCATCTACTGGGCCAAGTGGGCCTACGGCAAGCGGCATCCGGTAGAACGGACAGCCACCTGATAAGATAGCAGAGCGTCAACTCACGGAGGTCTAGCGCGCATGCATTGGTCCGGCGTAATTACAATGACGACGGATTTCGGTCACAAGGGACCGTTCGCTGCCGTTATGCACGGCGTCATCCTGACTCGAAATCCGGCAGCCCGGGTTGTCGATCTGGCACACGACATCCCGCCGCAATGGCCGCCGGAAGCCGGCTTTTGGATCAGCCGCGCTTATTCCTACTTCCCCTGCGGCTCGATTCACCTCGCTATCGTCGATCCCGGCGTCGGCACCGAAAGGGAAATCCTGGTGGTCGAGTACGACGGCCACGTCTTCATCGCACCCGATAATGGATTGCTTGCACCCCTGCTCGACCGTGCGGAGGGCGCAAAGATCTGGCAGCTCGATCTGCAACGTCTGGCCCCACTCAAGCTCGCCAAACCCAGCGATACGTTTCATGGTCGGGATGTCTTCGCTCCGGTTGCCGCCGAACTTGCCGCTGGCCGGCTGTCCCTGACCGCCATCGGCAAGTCAGTCACGGACTGGACACCGGGCTGGCTGGACGACCCCGAGGTCGGTCCCGGGAAGGTGATGGGAACCATTATCACTATCGACGCTTTTGGCAATTTAATCAGTAACATAGACGAAGCGTTAATCAGGGACTTCCGAGAACCGGTCGCGCAGTTTGCCGGCCACGAAATCGCCTTGCTCACGACCTACGGTCGCGCCAAACCCGGCGCCTACCTGGCGCTGGTCAACTCATTCGGCGTCATTGAAATCGCGAAGGCAGAAGGCAGCGCCGCCGACGGACTCGGTATGGGACGTGGTGCCCCAATCGTCATCAACGATGGCTACAGCGCGTAACGGGGAGTCCGGCTACGCCTC